>JANMBK010000279.1:0-7875 GCA_031360365.1 Methylophilaceae bacterium | reverse complement strand
CGATAACATCATCAAACGCGCGCCTTATGTGGATGTGGTATTTGGCCCGCAAACCTTGCATCGCTTGCCTGAGATGATTAAAAATTCGCAAAGCAGTGGCAAATCGCAAGTGGATATTAGCTTTCCAGAAATTGAAAAATTCGACCATTTACCACCACCACGGGTAGAGGGTGCGACAGCATTTTTGAGCATTATGGAAGGCTGCAGCAAGTATTGCAGTTTTTGCGTAGTGCCTTACACGCGCGGCGAGGAAGTGTCGCGGCCGTTTGCTGATATTCTGCTGGAAGCCTCACAACTGGCCGCTGCTGGCGTGAAAGAAATTACACTGCTTGGGCAAAACGTCAATGCTTACAGAATGGAATATGAAGGCGTTGAGGCTGATTTAGCCATGCTGATTGAAAGCATAGCCGTAATTCCGCAAATCGAACGCATCCGCTTTACTACTAGCCACCCCAATGAAATGAACGAGCGGCTGATTCACTGTTTTGCCAATATTCCAAAACTCGCCGTACAGCTGCATCTGCCTGTGCAATCGGGCAGCGACCGCGTGCTGATGGCGATGAAGCGCAATTACACCGTGCTGCAATACAAAAGCATTATCCGCAAACTGAAAACAGCAAGCCCAAACCTGACTTTTACCTCAGATATTATCATCGGATTCCCTGGTGAAACCGAGGCGGATTTTGAGGCGACGGTGAAGTTGGTACAAGACGTGGGTTTTGATTACAGCTTTAGCTTTTTATACAGCCCGCGCCCTGGCACGCCCGCCGCATTTATCAAAGATGACACACTACAAGAAATTAAATTAGCGCGTTTAGCCAAGTTACAAACCATTAACGAAGCACAAGGCGATGCCATTAGCCGTGCTATGCTCGCCACTACGCAACGCGTGTTGATCGATGGCACATCTTGGAAAGATAAAAACTTATTGGCAGGCAAAACCGACAATAATCGCGTGGTGGATATTGCAGGCGATGTAGCGCTAATTAATACTTTTGTGAATGTAAAAATTACCGATGCAAGCAACCCAAAGCGCCTAAAAGGCAAAATAGTGAGCAAAACAATTAGCGAGCTGGGTGGAAAGATAGTTCGCTGATGGAAATTACCCTACAGCCAGAAGACAACGCCCGTCTTGCTAACTTATGTGGCGCATTGGATGAAAACATCAAGCAGATTGAAACAGCACTGGAAGTGAATATTAATCGTCGTGGTGGCACGTTTAATATCTCTGGCGCACAAAATAACATGCGCCTTGCCGCGCAGATGATAGAAAATTTTTACGTGCGCGCCAAAAAACCACTTGCGCTTGAGGACATTCAGCTTGGCTTAGTAGAAGTGGATAAGCTGAAACCTGAAGATGTGAGCAGCAGCATGCCCGTGCTAATGACTAAGCGCGGCGATTTGCATGGACGCACACCGCGCCAAGTGGAATATTTGCAGCAAATTCAAGATCATGATGTGACGTTTGGCATTGGCCCAGCGGGCACGGGCAAGACATATTTAGCGGTCGCTAGCGCGGTAGATGCCATGAGCCGCGACCGCGTTAAAAAAATTGTATTAGTGCGCCCCGCGGTGGAGGCAGGCGAAAAATTAGGCTTTTTGCCTGGCGATTTAAACCAAAAAGTTGACCCGTATTTACGGCCGCTTTACGACGCGCTGTATGACTTGGCGGGCTATGACACAGTGAATAAAATGTTTGAGCGTGGTGCAATTGAAGTTGCGCCACTGGCTTACATGCGCGGGCGCACGCTCAATCAAAGTTTTATTATTTTGGACGAAGCGCAAAACACCACGCCTGAGCAAATGAAGATGTTTTTAACACGCATTGGCTTTGGGACCAAAGCAGTGATTACGGGCGATGTGACGCAGATTGACCTGCAAAAACACCAAAAAAGTGGCTTGGTAGAAGCGCAAAAAATACTCAAAAATGTAAAAGGCTTGGCGTTTACGCAATTTTTAAGTGCCGATGTCGTACGCCACCCGCTAGTGCAAAAAATTATTAACGCCTATGAAGATTATGAACTAAAACAAACTGCAGATGAGCCGAGAAAAAATTAATGCTCTGCAAGCTAATATCTATGAGGCTTGCAGAGCATCATTTTAAATAACACATGCCAAAACTTTCGCTTTCTGTTCAATTTGCATCAACCCAACCTCCATTGCCTACTGCAACACAATTGCGCAAATGGGCAAAAGCTGCACTTCGCGTTGATACCGAGGTGACCATTCGCATTGTAGATGAGCCTGAAGGGAGTGCCTTAAATTTGACCTACCGTGGCAAAGACTATGCCACTAATGTGCTGACTTTTCCTTTGGCTAAAGAACCGCATTTAATGGGCGATATTGTGATTTGCGCGCCTGTGGTGACGCGTGAGGCAAAAGAACAAAATAAAGATTTAATGGCACATTTCGCACATTTAACCGTGCACGGTATTTTACATTTGCACGGCTACGATCACGAAATTGAGGCGCAAGCTGAGTTAATGGAAAGTCTAGAAATACAAATCTTGGCTAAATTAGGGTATGCTAATCCTTATCTTATTTTATAGGGCGCCTTATGGCCTCCGACCCAGAAAAACCGATCAAAAACGCTATAAAATCTACCTTAATGGAGCGCTTGAGCAATTTCTTGCTACGCGAACCCGAAGACCGCGAACAACTTGTAGAGTTGCTTCATGGCGCGTATGAAAACCACCTGATGGATGCTGACTCGCTGGCGATGATAGAAGGTGTGCTGCAAGTTAGCGAGATGCAAGTGCGCGATATAATGATTCCGCGCTCGCAAATGGATGTCATCGATATTACCGACACGCCAGAAACTTTCATTCCTCACGTGATTGAAACCGCACACTCGCGCTTTCCTGTTATCGAAGACGACAAAAATGATGTCATTGGTATTTTGCTGGCTAAAGATTTGCTGCGTTACTATGCAGGCGAAGATTTTGAGGTGCGCGATATGTTGCGCCCTGCCGTATTTATCCCAGAGGCTAAACGTCTGAATGTATTACTTAAAGAGTTTCGCAGCAATCGCAATCACATTGCCATTGTGGTTGATGAATATGGCGGAGTGGCAGGCATGGTGACGATTGAGGATGTTCTTGAGCAAATTGTCGGCGATATTGAAGACGAGTACGATTATGATGAGGACGAAGACAATATCATCCAAAATGCCGATGGGCATTATCGCGTCAAAGCACTCACTGAAATAGCCGATTTCAACGAGGCAGTGGGTAGCAATTTTAGCGATGAAGAATACTCCACCATAGGTGGCTTGGTGGTAAATAAGTTTGGTCATTTGCCAAAACGCGGTGATAGCGTGGTGATTGACAACTTAAGTGTTTCTATTTTGCGTGCTGATAGCAGGCGCTTACATTCTATTTTGGTAGAAATTATTCCAGACGAGCCTTATCCAATTGAGTCGACATAAACGTTTACGCTTGTGTGTAAAAGTTGTATGAACTATTTTTAGTTTCAAATCTCATAACCTTGTATATTACAAAGTACAGTATTTTGGAGAGATTGATGAAAAAATGGATATTCGCTGTTTCGATAATCACAACTAGCTTGCTTGCAAATATTGGCCAAGCCGAAGAGATTCCAAGCGGACAAGAAGCATTAGGCGCTCAAACAGAAAGTGCGCAAACGCAACCCTTAGTCACAGAAATCCCGACTGAGGAAAAGGCCTTTGTGGCGGTAATTAACCAATTTAATAAAGCAAAAATTGTTGAACTACTGGGCGAGCCTGCCAAAGCTGATGATGTAAAAGTCAAAGGTACTGGCAAAATAGTGGCCAGTATTTGGCATTATCACAACATCAATACCGACGAAAACGGCGCTTATTACCCGACGACAGAGCTAGATTTTGTGGATGACAAAGTTGTGCAAGTAGTGTTTTTAAATAACGATGGCAGTGAAGCCAATGATGGTGCCGGTAAAAAATATGACGCACAACCTATGCCAGAGATGGAAAAGCTAGAAGACATTCCACCAAGCTTATAACATTTAGCCAAAGTAGCAGCAATTAAAAAGGCGCCTGTAGTTAAATACAGGACGCCTTTTTTATTATCTAATTACTAGTTATTTCTTTAGCGGCTTACTTTTTCAAAGAGTCGCGGATTTCACGTAACAACAGAATGTCGTCTGGTGTCGCTGCTGGCGCAGCTGCTGGTTCTGCTTTTTTCATGCGGTTGACCATTTTCACCATTTGAAAAATGATAAAAGCCAAAATGATAAAGTTAATCAAAATAGTAATAAAATTACCGTAAGCTAACATTGGTACGCCCGCTGCTTTTAAGGCTGCATATGTACCTGCGTTGCCTTCTGGAATATCTTTTAGTGCAATAAACATATTGCTAAAATCTACGCCGCCTGTGATTTTTCCCACGATTGGCATAATAATATCGTTTACCAGTGAATCAACTATTTTACCAAATGCGGCACCAATAATCACACCTACTGCTAGGTCCATCACGTTGCCTTTGGTAATAAACTCTTTAAACTCCGATGCCATACTCATAATAAAATCTCCTAATAATTATTGTTTAAATTTATTCTAATTCTCAAAACATCAATGCCCATGCAATATAGTCGCCTAGTTTAGCCTTTGTCAACAATTCCCAGCCGAGTCTAGCTATTCAAATGTAAAAAATGATGAATTACACGCTACAATCAAGCCTCTTCACTATTCTGATGACGCATGATTAACAACAACAAATATTTACCGGCTTTGCTAGCTTTCACATGTGGATGCGCATCTGTGCTTGGTTTCGCACCATTCTATATTTTCCCGATACCCATTATTGCGATTGCTGTTTTGTGCTATTTGTGGGCAAAATCAGGCACGCCAGCAGCCGCATGGATATTGGGCTTCAGCTATGGTCTTGGAATGTATTGTGTGGGTATTTATTGGATATACATTAGCTTGCACGATTTTGGCGGCATGCCGTGGTGGTTTGCAGGGTTCTGCACCTTGTGTTTGTGCGCGTTTATGGCACTATTTGTGGGCTTTGTGGGATACTTCAGCAAGCGTCTAGGTTTTATGTTGCTAAGCGTGCCTGTACTTTGGGGGTTGAGTGATTGGATTCGTAGCTGGATTTTTACTGGTTTCCCTTGGCTAACAATGGGTTATAGCCAAGTACCACACAGCCCGCTGGCAGGCTATATGCCAATTATCGGTGTGTACGGCGTTTCGGTTATTATGGTTCTTATTAGTGCGGTGATTGGTTTTTGGCTGGCCCAAAACAATCAGATAGTTAATCAAACACCGCTATTCAAACGCAATGCCATTGCTGCGCTAACGCTTATTCTTGTCACTGGTTTTATTCTAAAAGCCTTCGAATGGACAACACCTATTGGCGCACCAATTAAAGTGGCCTTAGTGCAAGGCAACATCGCACAAAACACAAAATGGTCACCCGAAAAAGCGCAAAGCACTATCGACTTATATTTAAGCATGCTGCAAGCCAGCAAGGCCGATCTCATCATCTTGCCAGAAACCGCGCTGCCAGTGATTTCCAGCCAATTAGACGAACCTGTTATAAACACTATTTTGGCGCATGCCAAACAGCATCCGCTAATTATTGGCATGGTGGAGTACGATGTAAACACTGGCGAATACTTCAATAGCGCGCTTGGATTTAGTGAGGCAACTACGGGTGAAAGCCACACTCAATCTTATGCAAAAAATCATCTGGTGCCTTTTGGCGAATTTATCCCACTCAAAAAAGTATTCGACTGGATCTATCGCGATTGGCTGAATATGCCACTGAGCGATTTAAGCCGAGGCGGTACACAACAACAACCAATGACTTTAGCCAACCAAAAAGTAGGCGTTAATATTTGCTACGAGGATGTATTTGGCGAAGAAATTATCCGCCAATTACCAGAATCAACCTTGTTAGTAAACATAAGCAACGACGCTTGGTACGGAAAATCTTATGCTGCAAACCAGCACATGCAGTTTTCGCAAGCGCGCGCCCTAGAAACGGGTCGCTACATGTTGCGCGCAACCAATGATGGCGCGACAGCAGCGATTGACCAACATGGCTACGTATTCGCCCATGCGCCGCATTTCACTAAAACCACGCTGGATGTCAGTGCGCAAGGTTATACGGGCAGCACGCCCTATGTGCGCTGGGGCAATTGGCCATTTATTGTGTTTTGTTTTGCTGCCTTAGGATTTAGTGCAAGCGCTTTTATGATTAGACGCAAAAGGCTATAGCTTGCTAATAAAACAAGGTAAAATCTAGCCTTTCGCAATTAGAATCAAGCAAATGCAAACTTTTCAACAAATCATTTTAACGCTGCAAGAATATTGGGATAAACAAGGCTGCGCCTTGTTGCAACCATACGACATGGAAGTGGGCGCAGGCACTTCACACACGGGTACATTTCTGCGCGCACTTGGGCCAGAGCCCTGGAAAGCCGCTTATGTGCAACCCAGCCGTCGTCCAAAAGATGGCCGTTATGGCGAAAACCCAAATCGTTTGCAGCATTATTATCAATATCAAGTAGTGCTTAAACCTGCCCCCGCTAACATTCTGGAGCTGTATTTAGGCAGCCTTAAAGCGCTCGGTTTCGACCTCAAACAAAATGACATCCGCTTTGTAGAAGACGATTGGGAAAACCCAACACTCGGCGCATGGGGCTTGGGTTGGGAAGTATGGTTGAACGGCATGGAAGTCACGCAATTCACTTATTTTCAGCAAGTCGGCGGCATTAATTGCAAGCCGATTACTGGCGAAATCACCTATGGCTTGGAACGCCTCGCCATGTACTTGCAGGGTGTGGATAGCGTGTACGATTTGCAGTACTCAGAAAATGTAAAATACGGCGACGTATTCCACCAAAATGAGGTGGAGCAATCCACTTATAATTTTGAGCATTCCGATGTGGAGTTTTTATCCACCGCTTTTATCGCGCACGAAAAACAAGCGCATCATTTAGTGAAAGAAAAACTGGCACTGCCCGCTTATGAGCAAGTGTTAAAAGCCGCGCACACCTTTAATTTGTTAGATGCACGCGGCGCCATTAGCGTGACTGAGCGCGCAGCTTACATTGGCAAAATTCGCAATATTGCGCGCGCTGTTGCCGCCAGCTACCTTGAGAGCCGCGCTGCGCTTGGCTTCCCGCTTGCACCAAAAGATCATGCTGCTGAAGTGCTTACAGAACTCGCTAAGAAAGCAGCATGAGCATGGAAAAAAACCCGCATAACAAAAATTTACTAGTCGAATTATTTGTAGAAGAATTACCTCCAAAAGCTTTAAATAAACTCGGCGAATCATTCGCCAATGTGCTATTTGAATCACTGAAAAGCCAAGGTTTAACGCTAGAAAACGCTAGCTTGACTGCATTTGCCACACCGCGCCGCTTGGCCGCGCACGTGATGTATGTAAAAGACAAGGCTGACGACAAACAGGTTTCGCAAAAACTGATGCCAACCAGCGTAGGCCTAGATGCTAACGGTAAAGCAACGCCAGCCTTGATTAAAAAGCTGCAAAGTCTGGGTGCAGATGAAAGCGTTGTAAGCCAACTTAAAAATGACAATAACACCTTGTTTTTAGATGCCTTGCAAACTGGCGTGACGCTACCGGATGGTTTACAAACAGCGCTAAATGAAGCCTTAGCAAAATTGCCAATCCCCAAAGTGATGACTTACCAATTAACAGATGGTTGGACTAGCGTGAATTTTGTGCGCCCTGCACATGGCTTAGTAGCTATGCATGGCAGCAGCACTTTGGATGTTTCTGTACTGGGTTTAAAATCTGGCAACACCACACAAGGGCATCGTTTTGAAGCAAAAAATGCTGTCATCACATTAAGCCATGCAGATAGTTACGAAAAGCAATTACTAGAAGAAGGCGTAGTGATTGTCAG
>JANMBK010000263.1:0-11976 GCA_031360365.1 Methylophilaceae bacterium | reverse complement strand
GGCGGTAATGGTGGTATTAAAACCGAAGTTGCGCAGTTTTTATGCAAAGTAAAAACCAGTGACGAGGTATTGGAATATTCTGGTGCGTTTATCCAAATTTATCGCGAAGAAGCGCGTTATTTGGATAGAACCGTGCACTGGATAGAACGCGTTGGCTTGGAATATGTAAAACAACGCGTGCTAGAAGACGCTGAAGGCCGCAAAGCTGCTTATGAACGCTTGTTATATGCCTTGCAAGGTGCTGTGAACCCATGGGCGGAACGTGTAGAAAAGCGCGAGCAACACAAAGAGTTTGAGACCATTACGGTTTAATTTAGAATAAATCATATTGTTATTATAAGTAGTACTTGGTTGTTTAATTTGTTTAATATGATGCGTTTGCATGTTGTAATCGTTTGCTAAGGTTAAATTATGAGTCATTGGGTTAAAATCGCTTCGTTTGAAGATATTCCTAAATTGGGCGCGCGAGTAGTTCGCACTAAAAATAAAGATGATAGTGCGCTAGAAATTGGCGTATTTCGCACTGAGGATGATCAAATTTTTGCAATAAACAATATGTGTCCGCATAAAGGTGGGCCGCTGTCACAGGGCATTGTGTATGGTGATAAAGTAGCCTGCCCGCTGCATAGTTGGAAAATTAGTTTGGTAGATGGAAAAGCTGAAGAGCCTGATGTCGGTGAAACAGCGTGCTTTAACACTAAAATTGAAGATGGTTTTGTTTATTTAGCACTTAAAGACTAATTAAAAGTGATTAAGCATACCAAAAGCACCTGTTGCTACTGCGGTGTAGGCTGTGGCGTGGTGATTGCGTCTGAAATTAAAAACGGGCTTGAAAGCATAATAGATGTAAAAGGTGACCCCGACCACCCTGCCAATTTTGGCCGTTTGTGCACCAAAGGTTCTACCTTACACCTTAGCGCTAAACTAGATAACCGCGCGCTTTACCCAGAAATGCGATTAACACGTGAAGCAACGCGTAAACGCGTTTCGTGGGATGTATCGCTTGATTATTTAACTGAAAAATTCGCACAAACCATCGAAGAACATGGCCCAGATTCAGTCGCATTTTATATTTCTGGTCAATTACACACCGAAGATTACTATGTGTTCAATAAGCTCGCCAAAGGCTTAATTGGTACCAATAATGTCGATACTAATTCTAGACTATGCATGTCATCTGCGGTGGCTGGCTATAAAGTCACCTTGGGTGCGGATGCGCCACCAGCTTGTTACGAAGATATTGACCACACTGATTGTTTATTTATTGCAGGCAGTAATACCGCGTTTGCGCACCCGATTATTTTTAGGCGCATCGAAGACGCTAAAGCCAAAAATCCCAACCTCAAAATCATCGTGGTCGACCCACGCAAAACCGATACTGCGCAAATGGCTGATTTACATCTGGCTATTTTGCCTGGCACCGATGTCGCATTATTTAACGGCATGCTGCATGTCATGCTGTGGGAAGGCTTGCTGGATATGGCCTACATCAACGCGCACACCAATGGTTTTGATGCGCTCAAAGACACAGTGCGTGAATATACACCCAAAATGGTGGCCGATATTTGTGGTATTAAAGAAAGTGACATCATCACCGCTGCCAAATGGTTTGGCAAAGGCCCTAGCTTAAGCATGTATTGCATGGGCTTGAATCAAAGCATCCATGGCACCGACAAAAATGCTGCATTGATTAACTTGCACCTAGCTACAGGTCAAATTGGCAAGCTTGGTGCCGGGCCATTCTCGCTCACTGGTCAGCCCAACGCGATGGGTGGGCGTGAAGTGGGTGGTCTGGCCAATTTGCTCTCTGCACACAGAGACTTAGATAATGCTGAACACCGTGCAGAAGTCGCCAGATTATGGGGAGTGGATGACGTACCAGCGACACCTGGTAAAACTGCTGTTGAAATGTTTGATGCAGTAAAAAGTGGTGACATTAAAGCTATTTGGATTGCCTGTACCAACCCTGCGCACTCAATGCCCGATTTAAATGGCGTGCTAGAAGCCTTAAACACTGCAGAATTAGTCGTGGTGCAAGATGCATTTAATAATACTGATACCTGCAAATACGCAGATGTATTGTTACCTGCAAGTACTTGGGGTGAAAAAGAAGGTACTGTCACCAATTCAGAGCGTCGCATTACACGCGTCAACCCTGCTATGCCACCGCCAGCAGAAGCCAAACATGATTGGCAAATTATGGTGGATTTTGCACAGCGGCTTGAGAAAAGGCTTGCCAAAAATTCACAGCTTTTCCCTTTCAGCACCACTGAAGAAATTTTTAACGAACACCGTGAAACCACACGTGGTCGTGATTTGGATATCACGGGTTTAAGTTACGCGCTTCTTAACGAACATGGTCCGCAACAATGGCCGTTTAAATCTGGCGAAACCACAGGCAAAGCGCGCCTATACAGCGATGCTGTGTTTCCAACTGCGGATGGCAAAGCGAAATTTATCAATGCTATTTATAAACCCACTGCCGATAAAACGGATGCGCGCCACCCACTACATTTGCTGACAGGCCGTCTGCGCGACCAATGGCATGGTATGAGCCGCACTGGTAATGTTGCGCAGTTATTTAATCATGCTGAAGAACCTGTGATACAAATGAGTGCTGACGACATGATGCGCCGTAGTATAAAAAATGGCGATATTGTCAAAGTGCAAAATAAGCGCGGCAGCTTGGTATTACCTGCCCAGACCAGCGACGAGGTGAAACCCGCACAAACCTTTATCGCAATGCATTGGGGCAGCCAGTTCATGCAAGGCTTGGGCGTGAATGCGTTAATGCCGCCTAACTTTGATAAAACCTCCAAACAGCCAGAGCTTAAACATACGGCCATCAAGCTAACCAAGTTAGAGCTGCCTTGGCGCATGACCATACTGCGCAGCTGCCAAGATTTAACTTTGTTAACGCAAGTACGTGCGCTAATGGCACAGTTTACTTATGCCAGTTGTGGCTTGTTTGGGCGAGAAACAACATCTAGCAAAGCAGGTTTGCTGATTTTACGCGCCGCGCATGAAACGGCGCCAGATGAAGCGCTGATAGCTGAAATTGATGCCATATTAGGCATGACAGAGGATTCCCCATGTTTAAATTACAACGATGCCAAACGAGGTATTAGCAAACGTATTTTGATAAAAAACCATGATAGCAAAGCCGAGGTCACTGGTGTGCGCTTGATGGGTGAAACGCTGGCGACGGATTGGCTAAAAGAAGTGATGACGACAGGCCAATTTAGCGATGATGCGCATTACAAAGCCTTTAGTCGATGGGCGCTGGCGCCCATATCTGCCCCACCTTTAGGTAAAATTGGACGCGGTAAAATTGTATGCAACTGTTTAGATGTTTCGCAAAATGAAATTATTGATAACATTCAACTGGGTGCCGATTTAATTACCCTGCAAAACAAACTAAAATGCGGCACAGAGTGTGGATCGTGCCTGCCTGAGCTTAAACGCTTAGTACATACACATTTAAAAGTAAGCGCTTAACATTCACGCTCATTCATCCTTTGCGCGAATGTCTCCCTCTCTTGCTTGTTTTTTAAGTACGCGATACAAAACAAAACCACCGACAAATAGCAGCAAAAATGGCCCAAACCATAGTATAGCTGTGGCATTATTCACTGGTGGGCGAAAACGCACAAAATCACCGTAACGAGCAACTAAATAGTCCACAATCTCTTGGTCACTTTTGCCTGCGCGCATCTGTGTGCGAATTTCTTTGCGTAAATCTTCGGCCAACGGCGCATCAGAATCAGCCAGCGTAGAATTTTGGCACACCAAGCAGCGCAGTTCTTGCGACATAGCTTTTAAGCGTGCTTCAAGCGCAGGGTCGTCGCTTATTGGCTTGGCTTGACCTGCATATGCAGCAACAAAAAAATGTGTGAAGAAAAAAGTTAGAATAATCAGTTTTTTCATTTTATTAGTGACTCAAACGCCCAGTTCTTTTAGCAATGGCACAATTTTATTCAGCAACACTTCTGGTGTGAGTGGGCCAATATGTTTGTAGCGAATAACGCCTGCTTTATCTATTAAGTAAGTCTCTGGCACGCCATACACACCATAATCAATGCCTATCTTGCCATCTGCATCGGTAATCACTTTGTTGTATGGGTTACCCATGGCAATCAACACTTGTTGCGCATCAGCATCCACATCTTTATATGCTAAGCCATAGGTGGCAATGCGTTTAGTTTCTGCCATTTGCATCAACAGCGGATGCTCATCGCGGCAAGCTGCACACCAAGATGCCCAAACGTTAAGCAGCCATACTTGGCCTTGCATGTCTTTGCTATTAAATTTTTTGCCCGCTTCGCCCAATATCGGCGCCGTAAAAGTGGGCGCGGGTTTGCCAACTAAAGGTGAAGGCACTTCACGCGGATTTAAAAATAAACCTTTAAACAAAAACCCTACGGCCACTAAAAATAGTGCCAGCGGGATTAAAAATTTTAGCGTTCTATTCATCAAGCTCTGTTCATTAAGTCGGCCCGTTACTAAAAAGCTTCTTGCGCTGATTTATTTGGATTTTTATTAGCGATACGGTAACGCTTGTCTAGCAAAGCCAGCAAGCCACCGAGCGCCATAATAATGCAGCCCGCCCATATCCATTGCACAAATGGTTTAATGTAAATACGCACGCTCCACGCGCCTTTTTCTAGCGGCTCGCCGAGTGAAACGTATACATCTTTTAACACACCAGGTTCAATATCGGCCTCGGTCATCGTCGCGCCTTGCACAGGGTAAAAGCGTTTTTCTGGATACAACATCGCAATTTCTTTGGTATTCTCGCTGACAATAAACGTGCCTTGCGACGAAGTATAGTTAGGGCCTTGTACTTTTTTTGAGCCTTTAAAGGTAAACTCTAAATCACCAATTTTTGCGACATCGTTCACTTCCATGCGCAAATCTTGCTCGCTCTCATAGCCTTTTACCAGCGTTACGCCCAACACAAATACGCCCACACCCAAGTGCGCCAGCAACATGCCGTAAAAAGCTAAGGGGATGGCTTTTAAGTTATCCATTAAACTGGCACCAGCCACTTGCTTGGTAGTGATTCTTTTTTGTAGCAAAATTAACGTGGTGCTCAAAATCCACACCCCCATAAACACGCCAACAGCGGCCATTAGGGTGATTTTACCCATCACGGATGGCACCAGCAATGCAGAAACTACGCTAATTACAGCAGCCAGTTTTAAGCGCGTGCCGATTTCTGGAATACTGGCTTTTTTCCATTTAGCCAATGGCCCTAAGCCCATTAAAAATAAGCCTGGCGCCATGATTGCCACAAATACTGCATCAAAATATGGCGGGCCAACTGAGATTTTTCCGCCACCAAGCGCATCAATTAATAATGGGTACATGGTACCTAATAATACCGAAGCAGCAGCAGCAGCCAGCACCACGTTATTTGCTAACAAGAATGATTCGCGCGATACCACACCAAACTTTTCGCCCAAACCCACATTGGGTGCGCGCAATGCAAACAACAATAATGCGCCACCGATGACAATCACCAAATACAGCAGTATAAATAAGCCGCGACTTGGGTCGGTAGCAAATGCATGCACCGATGTAAGCACGCCAGAACGCACTAAAAATGTACCCAATAAGCTTAATGAAAACGCACAGATTGACAGTAGTACTGTCCACACTTTAAATGCGCCGCGTTTTTCGGTGACAGCTAACGAGTGTATGAGGGCTGTGCCCACCAGCCACGGCATAAACGAGGCATTCTCAACTGCATCCCAAAACCACCAGCCGCCCCATCCTAACTCGTAGTAGGCCCATTTGCTACCAAAGGCGATGCCTAGCGTTAAAAACAGCCATGCTACCGTCGTCCATGGCCGCGTCCAGCGCGCCCAAGCGTTATCTAGCGTGCCATCCAACAGTGCGGCAATGGCAAATGCAAATGCCACTGAGAAGCCAACATAGCCCATGTATAACACGGGCGGATGAAAAACCATGCCGGGGTCTTGCAATAGCGGGTTTAAATCGCGACCATCTAAGGCAGCTGGGATGAGTCTATCGAACGGGTTGGAGGTAAACAAAATAAACGCCAAAAAGCCCACGCTGACTAAGCCCATTACTGCAATTAATCTGATTCTAAAGCTATCAGGCAGGTTGTTGGCAAAAATGGTCACTGCAATTGTCCATATCGACAAAATGGCCACCCATAGCAACATAGAGCCCTCGTGACCGCCCCATACCGCCGCGAGCCGATACATTAGTGGCAATTGCGAGTTGGAGGTGGAGGTGACGTACAGCACCGAGAAATCGTTGGCGTAAAACGCATACATCAACACCGCAAACGAAATTAAAATAAGTAGTGATTGGGCGCGCGCTGTGGGCACGGCTAAATTCATTAACGTGGTTTGGTTTTTCCACACGCCAACCAAGGGCAGGGTGCCTTGAATAATGGCCAATATAAACGCTAAAATGAGTGCGAGTTCACCAATGGATGGAATCATTTTGCAACCTCCGCAGATGTAGTTGCAGTAGCTTTAGCAGCATCTTTGGCTTTTTGCAGCTTGGCGGCTTCTAATGCGGCTGCGGCTTCTGGCGGCATATAGTTTTCATCATGCTTGGCCAGCACTTGGTCAGCTTTAAATAAGCCATCTTTATCCAAGCTGCCCTCAGCTACTACGCCTTTACCTTCTTTGAATAAGTCGGGCAAAATACCTTTGTACTCTACTGGCATAGTTCTGGCGGTATCAGTCACTTTAAATTGCACGCGCAAGCCATCGGGCAAGCGTTTTAAGCTGCCTTCCTCCACCATGCCGCCAATTCTAAAGTTGCCCGTTTTGGGCGCTTCACCGCTGGCTACCTGCGTAGGAGTAAAAAAGAATACCAAATTACTTTTGAATGATTTAGTAAATAACACGATGGCAACAGTTAACAACAACAGCCCTATCGCTATTAAACCAAACCTTTTGTGACGTGCTTTCATATATTAGAAACTACCTTTAATCAATTTACGTTTATATTTTGACTATGCTTGCGCAATAAAAAAACTTCAATTGCCATGCAGAAAAATGTAATGCCAAACGATCCCCAAACATAAAAGCCATAACCGCCCATGGCCAAAAATTCACTTACGCTGTTCCAATGCATCTCGTTACTCCCTATTAAACATCAGCGTCTTGTTTTCACGCTCAGCAATCTCACTGCGCACACGCATTAAAATCACCGCCACACTGTATAACCAAAAGCCAACCGCCATCACCAGCATACCTTGCAGCATAATAGCTGCCATAGCGGGCGCTTTGGTTAGGCTTACCGACGAACCTTGGTGTAGCGTGTTCCACCATTTAACTGAGAAGTAAATAATCGGTACATTAATCGCACCCACAATCGCCAGTACTGCACTGGCTTTATCGGCGCGATTTTTATCATCAATCGCAGATTGCAAAGAGAAATAACCAATGTACAAAAACAGCAAAATCAATTCCGAGGTTAAGCGTGCATCCCACACCCACCAAGCACCCCACATTGGCTTGCCCCAAAGCGAGCCAGTTACCAACGCTAAAAACGTAAACATGGCACCCGTGGGTGCAATGGCGCTGGCCATCATGTAAGACAGTTTGGCATTAAACACTAAGCCCATGCCAGCATAAAATGCCATTAACAAATACAAAAACATTGAAAACCAAGCTGCAGGTACATGCACAAAAATAATGCGATAACCTTCACCTTGCTGAAAATCGGTCGGCGCGACAAATAAGCCAATATACAAGCCGTAAGCAATTAAAATCGCTGCCCCCGCTGCGCACCACGGAATAACTTTGCCTGCAAGCGGATAAAACGTTTTGGGTGAAGCGTATTTAAACCAATTTATTGCCATCTAAAAATTCCATATTTTTTAACTTATATAACCAGCTACTCTAACGCAATCCTAAGCGCAGCGGATGACGCCAGCGGCGCAAAAACTAGCGATAACGCTAACACGCCACCCAATAATGAAAGCGCTCCGTTAGGGCTAAACCCAATCGCCACCGCGTTTACTGCACCCGCACCAAATACCAACACAGGAATATACAAAGGCAACACCAGAATGGCAATCAAAACCCCCGTGCCACGTATGCCTAGCGTGAGTGCCGCGCCTATGCTGCCAATTAAACTTAACGCCAGTGTACCCATCAGCAGCGATAAGGCGAGCACCTGCAATTGATCGCCAGTTAAATTAAACTGTAGTCCAATTATCGGTGCTACCAACACTAAAGGCAGCCCTGAAAGCAGCCAGTGCGCCAATATCTTTATCAATACAATTAACACAGCTGGCTGATTCGACAACAGCAACTGCTCTAAAGTGCCATCGGCATGATCGCTAGCAAAAATACGCGGCAACGATAACATGCAAGATAACAACGCCGTCACCCACAGCACGCTAGGCGCCATCGCGCTTAGCAATTTGGGGTCAGACCCAGAACCCAACGGGAACAAACTAGCTGCAATAATAAAAAAGAAAAATACCGCCATCACGTCTGATTGGCGACGCAACGCCACTTGAATATCGCGCTTTAAAATGCGACATAGCACAGAAAACGTGCCTATTGTTTTGCTGGCTGCTTTACTTGTTGGCATGCTCACTTCAGCCATTATGCACCCAGCTTAAGTTGCATAAAATTGGGTACATTTAAAGTAAAATCTTGGTGCGAGGTCATTACTACCATACCGCCAGCATTGGCAAAACTTTCAATTTTTTGCTTTAATAAATCGGTTGCAGCAACATCTAACGCGGTAAATGGCTCGTCTAAAATCCACAGTGGTGAATCTTGCAACCATAAACGTGCCAGCACCACGCGCCGTCTTTGGCCTTGCGACAGCATGCGTGTTGGCAAATGCAAGGCTTTGGCTAATCCCAGCGTTTCTAAAACTTTCACTATTTGAGATTTCTCAACTTTTGATCCCAACAGTGCTAGCGAAAACTGCAAGTTCTCTAGCGCGGTTAAATCTTCTTTAATGCCTGGCAAATGGCCAATGTACAATATGTTTTTGCGATACTCTTCCGCCATGCCTTTAATATTGTCGCCGCACCAATCAACACCGCCAGCATAAGGTTGTGTTAGCCCACAAAGCGTGCGTAGTAGTGTAGTTTTGCCTGCGCCATTTTCGCCTTGCAAGTACAGTACGACACCATTCTCAAGCGAAAAATTTAGTTGCTTAAACAGCATGCGCTCACCGCGCACTAACGCCAAATTGGTGACCACTAAAGAATGATTATTGGCTGGTGAAATCATTTGAAAACAGCAAATTGATAGTAAAAAAACCAAGTTTTAACATTGCGGCATTATGCCACACAAGGCGAAATTTACCTCGCTTTAACGCATGCCTGGCAACTTACCGCCCATCATGCCACCCATGCCGCGCATCATTTTAGCCATGCCGCCTTTGCTAAACATCTTCATCATTTTTTGCGTTTCTTCAAATTGTTTCAGCAGTCGGTTCACTTCTTGCACTTGCACGCCGCTACCATCGGCAATACGCTTTTTACGGGTGGCTTTGATTAACTCTGGTTTTATACGCTCGAGTGGCGTCATGCTATTAATAATGCCCTCAATGCGACGTAATGATTTATCCGCATCTTCATTGTTCACTTTGGCGGCCATATTAGCCATTTGCGCGGGCATTTTATCCATTAACGCACCCATGCCGCCCATTTTGCGCATTTGCGTCATCTGACTTTTAAAGTCTTCCAAATCAAACTTGCTACCACTTTTAATTTTATCAGCAACTTTTTGTGCCTCGGCCATATCGACATTTTTATGGGCTTGCTCAATCAAGCCCAGCACATCGCCCATGCCCAAAATGCGGCCTGCCATGCGGTCTGGATAAAATGGCTCCAAGCCATCTACCTTCTCGCTCACACCAATAAATTTAATCGGCTGACCAGTGACATGGCGCACAGAAAGCGCCGCACCACCGCGCGCATCGCCATCTAATTTAGTGAGTACCACGCCCGTCAGTGGCAGCGTGTCGCCAAACGCCTTGGCAGTATTCACCGCATCTTGGCCTTGCATGGCATCCACCACGAATAGCGTTTCAATTGGGTTTAGCAGCGTGTGCAACGCTTTTATCTCCGCCATCATGGCTTCGTCTATGCCTAGGCGGCCAGCGGTATCAAAAATCAACACATCATAGTAATTTTTCTTGGCAAAATCGATGGCCTGCGAGGCAATATCCACGGGCTTCTGCGAGGCATTACTATCAAAGCAATCTATGCTCAGTTGCTTCGCCAAGGTTTGTAACTGCGTAATCGCTGCTGGGCGATACACATCGGCGCTGGCTAGCAGCACTTTTTTCTTTTGCTCTTTCAGTAATTTGGCTAATTTGGCAGATGTGGTGGTTTTACCCGAACCTTGCAAACCTGCCATTAAGATAATTGCAGGCGGTTGCGTGGCTAAATTCAAACCCACGTTGGCTTTGCCCATTAGCGTGGTTAGTTCGTCATTCACTACTTCTATTACCGCTTGGCCTGGCGTTAAGCTGCCAACTACTTCTTTACCTTGGGCGCGTTCTTTTACTTTTGCGATGAACTCTTTTACCACAGGCAGCGCAACGTCAGCTTCCAGCAGCGCCATACGCACTTCGCGCATCGCATCGCTAATATTGTCTTCTGTAAGTCGCGCTTGTCCGCGTAAATTTTTGATGACGCCTTGTAAGCGTCCAGTTAAGTTTTCTAGCATTTCGTTTTCCTAATATTTAGCGTAATTTTACATCAAGCTATTAAGTTTGACGCGCTTTTGCGCCATAATCACACTTATGCATAATTCTGGGCAAACATTCATTCCGTATTTAGTCGTAGCGTTTATTTATTTTGCAGTTGCGGCAGACTTTTGGCGTGGTAACAAACCAAACGGCGCGACTATTAATAATCCAACCTTTAAATTGCACTCGGCCATATTGGCGTTGGGGCTGGTGGTGCACGGCTGGCTACTTTATGCGGACATATTTTCGCAAGGATATAATTTAGGTTTTTACCACGCACTTTCTGCTATTTTATGGATAACCGTGCTAATTTATTGGCTGGCTGATTTAGAGCATCAACTTCATAGCTTACAAGCCTTTGTACTGCCGCCAGCTGCAGTTTGCGCGTTATTACCCGCGTTTTTTAATAGTAGCCATATTTTACCTGCTAATGCCTCGGGGCTATTTCTAGCGCACATCGGCATAGCCTTGCTGGCCTATAGTTTATTCACCTTTGCTGCATTGCACGCACTACTCATGTATTTTGCTGAAGCCAGCTTGCACAACAAACCTAGCCCATTAAAGTCACTAGACTTTCCACCTTTAATGGTGATGGAGAATTTGTTATTTAAAGTCATTGGCTTAGGTTTTATTCTGCTTACCATCACCTTGATTAGTGGCATGCTTTTTAGCGAGCAGATATTCAATCAACCTCTACAATTCAACCACAAGACGATATTTTCTATCGCCAGCTGGTTGATTTACGGTGGGCTTTTATTTGGCCGATTTAAGTTTGGCTGGCGCGGCAAAAATGCCATCCGCTGGACATTGATTGGCTTTGTATTGCTGTTATTGGCTTATGTAGGCAGTAAATTTATATTAGAGGTAATGCTACAACGTTGACAATTAGCTTAACGCAGACTTATTTGCGGCCAAGCTTGCTCATCTGCATAAGCTTTTAAAATGGGGTCGGCATCAACCGCCACAGGGTTGGTCACCAGTTGCATCAACGGTAAATCGTTGTGTGAATCGCTATAAAAATAGCTCTTTTCAAAATCTTGTAGATTTTTTCCACGCTCGGCTAGCCAAAGATTTAAGCGCGTCACTTTACCCTCTTGAAAACTGGGGAGGCCTGTTACTCCACCTGTATATTCGCCATTTATCATTTCAGGGTCGCTACCAATCAAATGCTCAATGCCATAAGCTGTGGCGATGGGCTTAGTCACAAAGCTATTGGTCGCGGTAATCACTACGCACAAATCGCCAGCAGCTTTGTGCTTATCG
>JANMBK010000234.1:0-4093 GCA_031360365.1 Methylophilaceae bacterium | reverse complement strand
CGATACAGCAGGTAAAATCACCCATTTTGTGGCCAGCATGGGTACTACTGGCACCATTATGGGTGTTTCGCGCTATCTAAAAGAGCAGAATTCTGCTATTAAAATTATCGGTGTTCAGCCCGAAGAGGGCGCGCAAATTCCAGGTATTCGCAAATGGCCTGTGGAATACATGCCGACGATTTTTGATGCAAAACGCGTGGATGAACTGCGTTATGTCAGCCAAAAAAACGCAGAAAATATGACGCGAAAACTGGCCACTGAAGAAGGTATTTTTGCTGGAATCTCCAGCGGTGGCGGGCTTTTTACGGCATTGCAACTATCTAAAGAAGTCGAAAATGCTGTCATCGTTTCCATCGTCTGCGACAGAGGCGATCGGTACTTATCAACTGGAGTTTTTCCTGCCTAAAATGTTGCAGCAAGCCACATTTATTGGCTTTTTGCTAGTTTCGCTAAATGCGTTTGCGCTAAGTAGCATCAGTATCACAGCCGATAAAATCACTCACGAAAATGCTATTCTGCACAAAGCTAATATTGCACTAGATTTAACGGGTAGCGATATTGCAGTGGTGCAAGCAGAAACCCTAGAATACGGCAACGCACGACTAAATAAAGCGCATATTACAATCGATTTAAAAGCCAATACCACCATGTTAGTCAAAGCTGACCATATATTGGTGAATAAAATAGAAGCGCAAAATTCCACCATTTATTTGGATTACGCCAAAAAAACAGCGCAACCAACAGTCACTTTTTATTCTGATATTAAACAAACCACTGATAAATTGTGGTCTGCGCTTAAAATCAATTGCTTCATCCCCAAAAAAGCTAAAGCAGAAGTGTGGGAATGCCCGGGCGGCCTATTCACTGCAGAGCGTACGCGCGTTCCGTTTACGATTACGATTACGCCACAAGCTAACGGCGTCGATACCGAAATTAACCTGACTGATGCCAATTTTAGCGATGAATCTGGTTTGCATGCTGGCGATAAACTGACGGGTAAAATTAAAGTCTCAGCACGCCTAGAAAAAAGTACAGCCCAAAAAGATAGTGCCAAGAAAGGCGCTTTACCATTAGAAACGTGGCACTGGAAAGGCCTTTTTAGTTGGACTGAAGGCGAGCTATTTTGGCAGCCATTTTATTTTGGCAAAGCGGGTAACGAGTTCAATATTAGCGGGACTTATAGCGAACCGATATTGAATATTCAGCAGGCCAATTTAAAAATTAACGAGATTGGCAATATGTCGGCCACGGCCGAACTAAACACTAAAACGCAGGAGGTGAAAGATGTAAAAGTAAGCGCCAAAGATGTGGATTTTGCAGGGCTTTATGCACTGGTATTAAAACCCTTGGTAGAAAAATCGGCCTTTGGCAATTTAAAAGTAAGCGGCAAAGCCGATTGGCAATTTGATGTTAAAGGTTTGCAGCCAATGCGTTTTGAGCTAAATTTAAAAGATGCCAATATCGAAGACCTCAACGGAAAATTTGCGCTTAGTGACATAGACGCACATATTCCGTGGGATTATGACGTACCTAAAACCGTCACCATCGCCTATTCAAGAGGCCATGTGCTCAAAATCCCGCTGGGTAAAACTAATTTACAGGCACAGCTTAATCGTTATTCTGTAACTGCTCCCAGCTTGGTATTGCCAGTACTTGATGGTGCACTTAAGTTCGAAGATGTTTCTGCCGCTTACCTTAGCCAGCAATGGGTTTGGCATGTAAAAATGCAGCTAGACCCGATTAGCATGAACACGTTTAGCAAAGCCCTAGGCTGGCCAGAAATGCAGGGCAAGATTGATGGTCAAGTGCCGCTGATTACCTATGCAAGCAAGCAATTGAACATGGATGGCAAAATGCAATTTAATATGTTTAATGGCAACGTAACTATGGATGGGCTACGCATTGATGACCCACTAGGCATAACGCCAAAACTGTATGCCAACTTGCAAATGCGCAATATTGATTTGGGCGATTTAACCCGCACTTTTAACTTTGGTGCCATTGAGGGCATACTGGAAGGCGATGTCAAAGATTTGCAGCTGGAAAACTGGAAACCTGTGCGCATGGATGCGATTATTCAAACTGCAGATGGCAAACATTTAAAAAAAATATCACAACGCGCGGTAGAAAACATTACTGCGTTAGGCGGCGAAGGTACTGCAGCCGCTTTGCAGCGCACTTTTTTGCGCTTTTTTAAAGAGTTTAATTACCAAAAAATTGGTTTAAGCTGTCAATTAAGGCAAGATATATGCAAAATGGGTGGTGTTGAGTCAACCGCTACTGGGTACATCATCGTTAAAGGTAAAGGTGCTCCCAGTGTCAACGTAAATGGCTTTACCGAATATGTGAGCTTATCGGATTTAATTGCGCGCATGAAACGCATTACCGATAGCAATAGTAAGATGATTGTTAAGTAAGTTTTAAAAGAAAAAAGGAACATAAATTATGTATAAATATGTCATGTTGTTACTTGCTGTGTTGGGCTTGGCATTTGTTTTAAGCGCCTGCGTCACTATCAATATTTACTTTCCTGCGGCTGCGGCAGAAAAAGCGGCCGACAAAATTATCGAAGAAGTGTGGCAGCTAGAAGATGCTAAGACAAAGCCTGAAAAAACTCCAGAGTCTCCGTTGGAGACATTGCCAGAAGCCAAGCCAACAAATAAACCTAGCGATGTGCCTGCGAAATAAAAGGAACGGAAAATGAAAAAATTACTGTTAGGTTTTTTGGTGGTTGCTAGTATGTTTGTGGCAATTGGGTCAAATTTTGTACAAGCGGCTGCCCCAGATTTAGAAATCAATACGCCCGCTATTTTTGCCATTAAAAACAGCATGCAGGCGCGCCACGCACAGCTATTGCCGCACTATAACAGTGGTGCGGTGGGCTTAACTGCAGATGGTTTTATTGCAGTAAAAGACGCTACTGCAGTGCCGTTAAAAGACCGAGGTAGCATTAATAGTTTAGTCTCTGCCGAAAATGCCGACCGCGCTAAACTGTATAAAGAAATTGCAACAGGCAACGGTCACCCAGAATGGGAGGGCGATGTGAAACAAACCTTTGCAGGCCGCTGGATAGATAAAGCACAAGCGGGGTGGCACTATCAAAGTGGTGGTGCTTGGGTCAAGAAATAGATTTGTTTTAGAAAGATGCTTGATGTTTTCTATTTGCGTTAAACGTCACCAATGACTGCTTCTTGGAATAATACTGATTTTAGAGTGATAATTGGTAAAACTAAAATTGATTATGACCCAACAAAAGAGGGCATTAATCGAAAAAAGCATGGGTATTCTTTAGAAAGTGCTACTTACCTTTTAGAGCGCTTAATACTTCCAGTTCCTAGTCCGCTTTTTATCACAACCGACCCATTTTTGGAGAATGGTGAAGTCCGTCATAATCACATGACATTGGACGATGAAAAAAGCTTAGTATTTTTTGCAACAACTATGCGCGAAGATGAAACGGTTCGCGTCGTCTCGTTTCGTAGGGCAAGTGATGTAGAAGAAAAGATATATCGCGCAGAAGCCATCAAAATACTTGCATAATAGCTTACAAATTTTAGGTAGAATTCGTGACACCCACACTCGTATTCGACATCGAAACCATCCCTGATACCACTGGCCTGCGCACCTTGCTGGATGCGCCTGCTGACGCACTCGAAAACGCGTCTGATGAAGACATTGCGAACATCGCATTGCATCAACGCAGGCAACATAATGGCAGTGATTTTTTGCCGTTGCATCAGCATAAAGTGTGTGCGATTTCGTGTGCGTTGCGAGAAGGTAGCAACTTTAAAGTATGGACATTGGGCGATGCAGACTCAACTGAAGCGGAGATTATTCAACGGTTTTTTGATGGCATAGAGAAATACACACCGCAAATAATTAGCTGGAATGGTAGTGGTTTTGATTTGCCCGTGTTGCATTACCGCGCCATGGTAAATAGCGTGCAAGCGCCTAGATATTGGGATTTAGGCGAAGATGATAAAGATTTTAAGTGGAATAATTACATTAGCCGCTACCATACGCGGCATTTGGATTTAATGGATTTGCTGGCGCTATATAACGCTCGCGCCAATGCGCCGTTGGATGATTTGGC
>JANMBK010000199.1:0-2756 GCA_031360365.1 Methylophilaceae bacterium | reverse complement strand
CATCAAGTGAAAAATTGCGACTGAATACGCAGAAGCACCCAGCGCCACTGTCATATAACCCAATTGTGATAGCGTGGAATACGCCACCACACGTTTGATATCGTTTTGGATAATGCCAAGAAAACCCATAAACAGCGCAGTAATGGCGCCGATAATCATGACAAACGATAACGCAGTGGTAGAAAGTTCAAACAAGGGCGACATACGCGCCACCATAAAAATACCCGCTGTTACCATGGTCGCGGCGTGAATCAGTGCAGAAATTGGCGTTGGGCCTTCCATCGAATCAGGCAGCCACACATGTAGTGGCACCTGTGCAGATTTACCCATCGCGCCAATAAATAGCAAAATACAAGTGACTGTCAGCAGCGACCAAGCCGTATTTGGCAAAATGCTCACTTGCATGGATGCTAATTTAGGTGCCGCTTGAAAAACCGTAGCGTAATCCAAGCTACCCGTATAAAACAAAACCATGCCAATGCCGAGTAAAAAGCCAAAATCGCCGACACGGTTGACTAAAAATGCTTTCAAATTCGCATAAATGGCCGTTGGCCGTGTGTACCAAAAGCCTATTAGTAAGTAAGAAACCACGCCTACCGCCTCCCAACCAAAAAATAGCTGCATAAAATTGTTGCTCATTACCAGCATCAACATGGCAAACGTAAACAGTGAGATATAGCTGAAAAAACGCGCATAACCTGGGTCATCATGCATATAACCGATGGTGTAAATATGCACCATTAACGAAACAAAGGTGACGACTACCATCATCATGGCGGTGAGATTATCGATGAGGAAACCAACACTAATGGTTAAATCGCCAGATTGCAGCCAAGTATAGAGATTGTAATTGGCATAGTAGCCATCCATGGTGGCATTTAGCACGATGGCAGACATGACAAACGCTGCTCCAACCGCAAAAATGGTGATGATGTGCGCAGCAGCACGTGGTAATTGATTACCGAACAAGCCGACGACCACGGCCGCGATGAGCGGCAGCAATACTATCCATAAGTTAATTTGAGGCATTGTCACTTTTATTTTAGTTTTTAACCTTTGAGGCTATCAGCCTTTTAAACTGTCCAAGTCGTCCACATTGATGGTGCGTAAATTACGAAATAGCACCACCAATATCGCCAAGCCGATGGCCGACTCTGCTGCTGCTACGGTAAGGATAAAGAACACAAACACTTGGCCAGCAATGTCGTTTAAATAGTGTGAGAAGGCAATAAAATTCAAATTCACCGCCAACAACATAAGCTCGATACACATCAGCAAAATAATCACATTTTTGCGATTTAAAAAAATACCGATGACGCTGATAGCAAACAGCAGCGCACCTAACACCAAATAATGAGACAAAGTTACCATATTAAATCAAGCATGCTATTTTTTATCCTCTTTAAGCTGATCGCTATCCTGCTCTGCAGGCCTCATGGATGTTGACTCTGCAGCCATCTTTACAATACGCAAACGATCGGATTTTTTCACTAATACTTGATTTGCCGCGTTCATCGATTTGCTTTCTTGGCGGTCGCGCAAGGTCAGCACAATCGCTGCAATAATGGCCACCAACAGCACCACCGAGGCCAGCTCAAATGGCAATAAATAATCGCTATATAACACGCGTCCCAGTTCGGCGGTGTTGCTGTAATCGGCAGGCTTGGTTAGCGGTTTGGCGGCATTAAAAAACTTACCACCTAGCACCATTGCCATTTCAGCACACATAAATCCGCCCACTACAAGCGCAGGAACAATTGCTTCCCAAAAACCTTCGCGTAATTTTTCCATATTAATGTCTAGCATCATCACCACAAACAAAAACAGCACCATCACTGCGCCCACATATACCAATACTAAGGTGATTGCCAAAAACTCAGCCTGCAATAACAACCAAATGCCTGCCGCTGTGAAAAACGCCAATACCAAATGCAGCGCTGCAACAACTGGGTTGCGCGTTGTAATCACACGCACCGCAGCAAACAACAAAATGGTTGCAAAGGTATAAAAAACGATGTCGGTAAATATCATTTAGTTTTAATTTTATCTAAATTGTTTATCTTGTTCGCGGTCAGCCGCAATTTGTTTTTCGTGCTTGTCACCCACCGCCAGCAACATTTCTTTGGTGTAAAGCAAATCGCCGCGCTGCTCGCCGTGGTAATCAAACACACGCGTTTCTACAATACTATCTACCGGGCAAGATTCTTCACACAAGCCACAGAATATGCATTTGGTTAAATCGATGTCATAACGCGTGGTGCGGCGCGTATTGTCTTCGCGTTGTTCAGACTCAATGGTAATCGCTAAAGCTGGGCATACTGCTTCACACAATTTGCAGGCAATGCAACGCTCCTCGCCATTTGGGTAACGGCGCAGCGCGTGTAAACCGCGAAAACGGGGCGATTGCGGCGTGCGCTCCTCAGGGTATTGAATGGTAATTTTGCGCGCAAAAAAGTAACGGCCAGTCAGCGCCAGGCCTTTTAGCAGCTCCCACAACATCAGGCTCGAAAGTGTATTTTTAATAGCTCTCAACATAATTTAGTGGAACAAATATCCCCATTGTGTTTGCATCATGCCACCGACAAAAATAATCCACACCAGCGTAATTGGGATAAATATTTTCCAACCCAAGCGCATGATTTGATCGTATCTGTATCTTGGAAACGTTGCCCTAAACCATAAAAAGAAGAATACTAAAAAGCACATTTTTCCTAAAAACCAAAAAATACTATCGGGCAGAAACGGTACAGGTGACA
>JANMBK010000174.1:0-4841 GCA_031360365.1 Methylophilaceae bacterium | reverse complement strand
GCAAAAGAAGTCATTGGTGACCTTAAGTTGGTTTACAACAAAGCACGTCAAGCAGCGATTACCAAAGAGATTTCAGAAATAGTTGGCGGCGCAGCAGCAGTTTCATAAGATTTAAAAACATTGATTTTGAATTCAACAGATAAAGTTTGAATAGGATATAAAGATGGCAAAAGCAAATAATGAAGTAAAAATCGGTCGTGTTGTGCAATGTATTGGCGCGGTGGTTGACGTGGAATTTCCACGCGATCAAATGCCAAAAGTGTTTGATGCGTTGATTATTGACGACGCAACTAGCCAAGCAGAAGCAGGCTTAACATTAGAAGTGCAGCAGCAATTGGGTGACGGCATTGTGCGTACCATTGCCATGGGCTCATCAGATGGACTTGCGCGCGGCACCGCATTTAAAGCCACAGGCTCACAAATTACTGTGCCGGTAGGCGTTGGCACACTGGGCCGTATTATGGACGTGCTAGGCCGTCCGATTGATGACGTAGGCCCGATTGATTGCGACGAACGTCGTTCAATCCACCAAAAAGCACCAAAATTTGAAGAGCTTTCGCCTTCTGTTGATTTGCTTGAAACTGGCATCAAAGTGATTGACCTAGTTTGCCCGTTTGCTAAAGGCGGTAAAGTTGGTTTGTTCGGTGGTGCTGGTGTAGGCAAAACCGTGAACATGCTTGAGCTGATTAACAACATCGCAAAACAACACTCCGGCTTATCTGTGTTTGCAGGGGTGGGCGAGCGTACGCGTGAAGGTAATGACTTCTATCACGAGATGGCGGAAGCTGGCGTGATTAAGTTAGACGACATGAAAGAATCAAAAGAAGCCATGGTGTTCGGTCAAATGAACGAGCCACCAGGCAACCGTTTACGTGTAGCTTTGTCAGGTTTGACGATGGCAGAGAAATTCCGTGACGAAGGCCGTGACGTGTTGTTCTTTGTGGATAATATTTATCGCTACACTTTGGCAGGTACTGAGGTTTCTGCGTTATTAGGCCGTATGCCTTCAGCAGTAGGCTATCAGCCAACATTGGCCGATGAAATGGGTCGTTTACAAGAGCGTATTACATCGACAAAAACGGGTTCAATTACGTCAATCCAAGCGGTTTACGTACCTGCGGATGACTTGACTGACCCATCACCAGCGACCACTTTCCAGCATTTGGATTCAACCGTTGTTTTGTCGCGTGATATTGCTTCTTTAGGTATTTACCCTGCGGTAGATCCTTTGGATTCTACCTCACGTCAATTAGACCCATTAGTGGCTGGCGAAGAGCATTACAACGTAGCGCGTTCAGTGCAACAAACGCTACAACGCTATAAAGAATTACGAGACATTATTGCGATTTTGGGCATGGACGAGTTATCTCCAGAAGATAAATTCGCCGTAGGCCGCGCGCGTAAAATTCAACGTTTCCTGTCACAACCATTCCACGTGGCTGAAGTATTTACTGGCTCACCAGGCAAATACGTCGCACTAAAAGACACCATCAAGGGCTTTAAAGCCATTGTTGCAGGCGAGTATGATCACTTGCCAGAGCAGGCGTTTTACATGGTGGGTGGGATTGAAGAGGCCGTAGAAAAAGCCAAAACATTAAACTAATTTGTTTTGCCGTCGCATAGCTTCGTTGCGCTGTACTCACTTCCTTGCTGTACTGTGTGTACTAATCTGCGTCGCTCCGTTCCGTGCGCCTTGCCCTGCTTAGACAAAACAAATTAGTGAATTTTTAGAGAGTAAATGATGGCAAATACAGTTCATATTGATGTAGTAAGCGCAGAAGCAAGCATATTCTCTGGCGAAGCTGAATTTGTGGTTGCCCCTGCCAGCGCGGGTGAAGTGGGTATTTACCCAAATCACGCGCCAATGATTACCACCATCAAGCCAGGCGCGCTACGTATTAAACTAGCAGATACGGCCGAGGAAGTGGTGATCTTTATCTCTGGCGGTTTGTTAGAAGTGCAGCCTGGCATGATTACGGTGCTGGCCGATACAGCCGTTCGCGGCCATGATTTAGATGAAGCCAAAGCAATCGCAGCCAAAGAAGCAGCGATGGAAGCGATGAAAAATCGTAGCTCTGATATGGATTACGCAAAAGCGCAAGCAGAATTATCTGAAGCGCTTGCGCAAATTCAAGCCATTGAGCGTTTACGCAAGACAACGCACTAGCGTTTAAAGTTTAAAAAAGGCAGCTTAGGCTGCCTTTTTTGTTTGTGCCTTCTTTATACTTTACAATACGGTTATTACTTATTTAAATGCATTAGCATGACAACCAATCATCTCAATATAGTCATCCTCGCCGCAGGCAAAGGCACGCGCATGTATTCCAACAAACCTAAAGTGCTGCATGAAATAGGTGGCAAAGCTATTTTGGGGCATGTCATCGCTTGCGCTAAAGCGTTAAAGCCACAAAAAATAATCGTCGTGTATGGTTTTGGCGGCGAGATTGTGCGCGATGCCTTTGCGCATGAGGATTTGATTTGGGTGAACCAAGCAGAGCAGCTTGGCACAGGTCACGCTGTGCAGCAAGCCATGCCCCATTTAGATGAAGATGCCACAACGCTTATATTGCTGGGGGATGTGCCGTTGCTGAGTGTCGAAAGTTGCAAAAATCTGCTAGATCGAACCGAGGAATTAGGTATATTGACGTTTATAAAACCAGATCCGACAGGATATGGCCGTATTATACGCAACAGTGAACGTGTGATTACAGCGATTATTGAGCATAAAGATGCCACTTCTCAGCAACGCGAAATTAAAGAGGTAAACACAGGCATTATCGCAGCAGACAATAAACATCTTACAAGCTGGTTAAAACGCCTCACCAATAATAATGCGCAAGCTGAATATTATCTGACGGATATCGTAGCCATGGCTGGGCAGGAAGACGCACTTGCAGTGCGTGAAATAGCAGATGACGAATCATCTTCAGATGATTGGATTGGCTTATCCAACAAAAGATTTACAATAGCGACCGAAATTTCGCATGATGAGGCGTCTGTGACAGGTATAAATTCTAAGAAAGATCTGGCCGATTTGGAAAGAATATACCAAAAACGTTATGCTGAACGTTTAATGCAGGCCGGTGTGACCTTACTTGACCCGCTAAGAATAGATGTACGGGGTGAGCTAAATGTTGGCCGCGATGTAGAAATTGATGTGAACTGTGTGTTTGAAGGTAATGTGACTTTAGGCGATAACGTAAAAATCGGCGCCAATTGCATCATTAAAAATGCGATTATTTCTTCAAATTCACAAATATTAGCTTTTACACACATTGATGACGCTGCAGTAGGTGAAAATAGTAGCATTGGGCCATATGCAAGGCTGCGCCCAGGCACTATTCTACAAAGTGATACGCATGTGGGCAATTTTGTAGAGCTTAAAAATGCGCAAGTCAATATTGGTACCAAAATCAATCACTTAAGTTATGTCGGCGATGCAGTAATTGGTAAAAACGTCAACATTGGCGCGGGTACAATCACTTGCAACTATGATGGCGCAAACAAATTTAAAACCATTATCGAAGACGAGGTATTTATTGGCTCCGATACGCAATTGATTGCTCCAGTTACCATCGGCAAGCGCGCGACGATTGCCGCAGGCTCGACTATTACCAAAGATGCACCTGCTGACGCGTTAACATTTTGCCGTGCAAAAGATCAAAAAAGTATCGCAGGTTGGAAACGGCCGCAAAAGATTAAAAAGTCTGATTAAGAAATAGAAAGATATAAAATATGTGTGGCATCGTTGGCGCAGTCGCTAGTAGAAATGTGGTTTCAACCTTAATCGAAGGCTTAAGCCGCTTGGAATATCGCGGTTACGATTCCGCAGGCGTAGCAGTGCTTAACAGCAACGGCATAGAGCGCGTTCGTGCAGTTGGCCGCGTGGCTGCCATGCAAGAAAAAGTCATCGATGCCAATTTAACAGGTCAAGTGGGCATTGGCCATACGCGCTGGGCCACGCATGGTGGCGTCACCGAGAGCAATGCACACCCACATGTTTCAAAAGGTGAAATCGCTGTCGTGCATAACGGCATTATCGAAAACCACGATGAACAACGCGATCGATTAAAAAAACTCGGTTACGAATTTACCTCACAAACCGATACCGAAGTCATCGCGCATTTAATTCACTATTACCACAAAGACTTAAGCTTGCTGGCTGCCACACAAAAAGCCTTGGCGGAGCTGACAGGCGCGTTTGCCATTGGCGTGGTTTCGGTTAAAGAGCCTGAGCACATGATTACGGCAAGGCTGGGATGCCCGTTGTTATTGGGTCTTGGCGATGGCGAAAATTTTATCGCATCCGATGTTTCTGCTGTTTTATCTGTTACCCGCAAAGTAGTTTACTTAGAAGATGGCGATGTGGCAGATATTCGCCGTGATGGCGTGACTATTTATGGGCGTGATGGATTTGGCAATGATGGCGTAGAAGTCACACGCAAAATCCACATGAGCGATGTCTCGCTGGCCAGTTTAGAGCTTGGCCCTTATGCACACTTTATGCAAAAAGAAATTCACGAGCAACCACGCGCGCTAACAGACACCATTGAAGCGTTGATAGACGATAATAAATTCTCGCCTGCCCTATTTGGTACTGGTGCGGATGAGGTATTTAGCCAAATTGACAGCATTTTGATACTTGCCGCAGGTACTAGTTATTATGCCGCGCTTACTGCAAAATACTGGTTGGAATCTATTGCAAAACTACAATGTAATGTAGAAATCGCCAGTGAATATCGCTATCGCGAATCGGTGCCGAATCCTAAGCAGCTCATTGTGACTATCTCACAGTCCGGTGAAACGCTAGACACCATGGAAGCGCTGAAACACGCTAAATC
>JANMBK010000169.1:0-5630 GCA_031360365.1 Methylophilaceae bacterium | reverse complement strand
CAACATCGGAGGCTGGAACGAAAAAGCCAATATCGAAGTCGTGCATACTTTGTGCGATATTTTAGACCAGGCAAAACCCAAACAAGCAGGTAGTTATCGAGATCAAATTACTTTTGTGCAAGACAGGCCTGGCCACGATGTGCGCTACGCAATTGATGCCAGCAAAATAGAACGGGATTTAGGCTGGAAACCTTCTGAAACCTTTGAAACTGGTATTCAAAAAACGGTTAATTGGTATTTAACGCACCAAGATTGGGTCAATAATGTCACAAGCGGCGAATATAAAAACTGGGTTAATAAAAATTACCAAGAACGCGGTGAGGAGCTAGCATAATGGGTATGAAAGGTATTGTGTTAGCAGGTGGCTCTGGCACGCGTTTGTACCCTGTGACGCAGGTGGTTTCTAAACAGTTGTTGCCAGTTTACGATAAGCCCATGATTTATTATCCACTCTCCGCATTAATGCTGGCGGGCATACGTGAGGTGTTGATTATCTCTACGCCACAAGATACACCACGTTTTAAAGAGCTGCTAGGCGATGGGGCGCAGTGGGGTATGCAGATTGATTACGCAGTGCAACCATCGCCAGATGGTTTAGCCCAAGCATTTATTATCGGCGAAGAATTTATTGGTAAAGACAGCTGTGCGCTTGTTTTGGGTGACAATATTTTTTATGGCGATGATTTGGCAGTAATGGGTCAAAAAGCGGCGCAGCGCACACACGGTGCCACGGTGTTTGCTTACCCAGTAAACGATCCTGAGCGTTACGGTGTTGTCGAGTTTAATAAACAAGGCCAAGCGGTTAGTTTAGAGGAAAAACCCGCAACACCTAAATCACGCTATGCGGTTACTGGCTTATATTTTTACGACAATCGTGTGGTAGATATTGCTAAAAATATGCAGCCATCGCCACGTGGAGAGCTAGAAATTACCGATGTGAATCGCCAGTATTTAGCGTGGGGAGATTTGCAAGTGGAGGTGATGGGGCGCGGCATGGCATGGTTAGATACAGGTACGCACGATTCGTTGATTGAGGCAGGCTCATTCATTCAAACCATCGAAAAACGCCAAGGTTTAAAAATTGCTTGCTTGGAAGAGATTGCCTATCGCATGCGCTTTATTAATGCTGCGCAACTAGACGTGATGGCTAATAAATACGCTAAAAATGGTTATGGTCAATATCTTAAACAATTACTCACTGAGCAGCAGGTATTCTAATGAACGTTATTAACACCAACATACCTGATGTCATTATTTTTGAGCCAACTGTATTTGGCGACGACAGGGGGTTTTTCTATGAAAGCTTTAACCAAAAAGCTTTTTTTGAGGCTGCGGCCTTAAATATCAACTTCGTACAAGATAATCACTCAAAATCTGCCAAAAATGTATTGCGTGGCTTGCATTATCAAATTGAACACGCGCAAGGTAAATTGGTGCGTGTTTGCCAAGGTGAAGTGTTTGACGTGGCTGTGGATTTGCGGGCTGCTTCGCCAACATTTGGACAGTGGGAAGGTACAGTGTTGTCTGCTGAAAACAAACGCCAAATGTGGGTGCCGCCTGGATTTGCACATGGATTTTTAGTGTTATCAGATATGGCAGAATTTTTATATAAAACCACTGATTTTTATGCGCCACAACATGAATGTTGCTTGAAATGGGATGATCCAACAGTGGCGATAGAATGGCCAATAGCAGGTTCGCCTGTATTGTCTGCTAAAGACAACATGGGTTTAAGTTTGCAAGACGCGAAAAAGTTTAAATAAATCGTCTGCGTATTTACGCTATATGAAAAAAATCTTACTCACGGGCGTCAATGGTCAAGTTGGTCATGCATTAAAATCCAAACTGTCACAGCATGAAGTGATTGCTTTATCACGTGAACAAATGGATTTAGGTAAGCCTCACGATATCAAACGGATTGTGCGTGAAATAAAACCCGATTTAATCATTAATCCAGCAGCTTACACGGCGGTTGATAATGCCGAATCTGAGCCAGAACTGGCTTTTGCCATTAACGCAACAGCGCCGCAGATACTGGCTGAAGAAGCTGCCAGATTAAATGCGGCAATAATTCATTTCTCTACAGATTATGTGTATGACGGCAGCAAAAATGGTGCCTACATTGAAACTGATGCAGTCAACCCAGTCAGTATTTATGGCAAAAGCAAATTAGCGGGTGAAGAGGCGATTCGCGCTGTAGGCTTGCCACATTTAATTTTGCGTACCAGCTGGGTATATGGCGCTTATGGTAAAAACTTCTTAAAAACCATAATGCGCTTGGCGGCGGAGCGCGATAGTTTGCGTATTGTGGGCGACCAATTTGGCGCACCCACTAACAGCGAAAGCATCGCATGCGCCTTAGTTCAGCTAGTTGATCATTGGCAAATCAACGACCAAAATCAAACAGGTATCTATCACTTTACTAATACGGGTGAGACCTCTTGGCATGGTTTTGCGTGTGAAATCATCAATGAATACAATCAATTAGCAGCAGAAAAAAGTTGGCCTGCATTAAAAGCAAGTATTCAAGCCGTCACAGCGATTAGCACCGCTGAATACCCAACGCTGGCAACCCGCCCAGCCAACTCTAGATTAGATAATACTAAGCTAAAACAAACATTTGATATTGCATTGCCTAGCTGGCAGCAAGGTTTGCAGCAAGTCATACAAACACTTAATTTTTAAACTAATGCTTTAATCATTGCATTAAAAGCATTGATCTAAAATGGCCACTTTAATTCGATGCTCTGAGAGCCAATATCCATGCGGCCTGCAGAGCATATTACTTTGCACGCATAAAAACTAGCTAAATTTAAAGCTTTAATGGTGCTAAGTAAGCGCGTCGGCCCAGCTGTTGGGTGTTTCGTACAGTCGCACGCACTCAAGCGTTAAATGGTTGCCATAGATGTCTTTATACTGGTTTTTTAAAATTTTAAACGCCTCAGCTGCCATGTTTTCTGCGGTGGGCACACTGGGGAATATCACTGTTTTGTGACTAGGCAAAGAGTTTAGAAAGTCTAAAATCACTTTATCCTCTTTAAACACTAAAAATGCGTGATCCCACACATCAACCACGCTTTCGCGCGCAATTTTTTTCACATCTGAAAAATCCATCACCATGCCATCATCTGAAGCATTGGAAGCGTGAATAATGTCACCTGACAGTGTAATTTCCAGTGCGTAGCGGTGACCATGCAAATTGCGACATTGACTTTTGTGGTTGGGGATGCGATGCCCAGCATCAAACTCTAAACGGATAGTAATTTGCATAAACGCTATTATAACAGGCTACAAATTAGTGCTGTTTTACCCATAGAACAAATTGGTCAAAAGGCATTGGTTTTGCAAAAAAATAACCTTGGCATTTGTGAATTTTCATTTTATGAATTAAATCCATGCATTTTTGGTCTTCAACACCTTCTGCTATGACTTCTTTGCCTAAGCTATTGGCCAGCGCTGCGATTGATTTCACAATTTCATAATCCTCTTTCGAATTAATAATATCACGCACAAAAGATTGATCAATTTTGATAATATCGATAGGCATATTGCGTAATCTAGATAATGAAGAAAAGCCAGTACCAAAATCGTCTAAAGCCAGTTTAAAACCATTTTTTGCAAGCTCTTTAATCACACTGTTGGTGGTTTCATTATGTTCTAATATACCATTCTCAGTCACCTCTAGCACCAAGTCGCCCGGGCTTATCTTCCATAATGCGGTCGCTTGTAACAATAGGTGCGGCAATTCAAAATCGTATAGATCTTCAGCGCGCAGGTTAATAGTTAAATATAGCTTTAATTGATGTTCGTATTTGAGTTCGGCAGTAAAGCGACAAGCTGAGTTAATTAGCCAGCGCGTGAATAATTTACCTCTGCCCACTTTGTTTAATATTTCCACCATTAAGCCAGGGTTGATGCTTAATTTTGATGGCTCATCCAAGCGCAGCAATGCCTCAGCACCTACACATTTTCCGTCTTTTAAATTGACTACGGGTTGAAAAAACAAAGTCATACCATCGTTACCAAACGCTTCTAAAATTTTATTTTCCAGCCCGCTTTGCGTAATCAGCTGAGTTTTTAACGCATCAGAATAAACTAAAAATTTTTGTTCTGTGTTGAGTGCACTTTCAAGTGCTAGCCTTGAATTAGCCAATAAAACTTCTGGCTGAACATCGGCTTTTAACGCGTAGGCACAGCCTATGTATGGGGTCACTAAAACAGATTGATTTTGTACAACAAGCATTTGCTCAAAAGCACGCTGCAGCTTGGCTGCCAGCAAGTTTAACTTAATATCACCACTCAAATTTGCTAGCAAAATATCAAACTGCAGGTTGCCATTGACTAGAATTTGATCGCCCGCTGACACATTGATTTGCAGCACCTCTGCAACAGTTTTACTTAAGTTGGCGGTAACTGACGTAGAAAAAATAGGATTGTTTTTTGATAATTGAAGTTGAATCGAAAATATGCCCACATGTTGATTGTTTTTTGTGGCAGAAACTGCTTTTTCAATGTTAGAAATAATTTGATTCGTGTTTGGCAATAGCGTGTTTGCGTCGAAGTTGAGCAAATAATTAAGAGTTAACTCTTGTTGTTGCAAACTGGTTTCAGCATACATATCCAGTATAAAGCAGTGAAATTTTGCCGTGCTAGTCAATGCCAGTGATTTTATTTCAAAACACCTAAGTAGGCGCATGATGGCTTGCAGCTCAGCGCCTTGCTGCATGGTGTCCAACCAAATTGAAATGAGCTGGTTAAAGTGGTGTGTGAAAGTGCTGATATTGTCGCAAGGCTGCCAAGTGTTGAGTTTGGCCTGTAGTTTGATTAAATTCGATTTTTCTTCTAACGCTATTAGCTTGGCGTGGTTAACTGTCAGTTTTAAGAATACGCGCTGTGGTTTAAGCTGATATTCGATAAGTTTATTTAAAATTAACTCTTCTGTAACATGCAATTCAGTTTCTCTACGCGCAGCAACATAGGAGCTTAGTGTGTGCATTTTAAAAAAGCTTGTTAAACGTAAAAATCGCTGGGGTTTAAGCCATAACTATCTGGTGCAAGGCTTTTTACAATGGCATAAATGTCGCCATTAGGTGCATTAGGGCTGTTGAGTAGATTGAGTATCACAGGCGCCTGGTAACGCTCTTTGTTAGGGTCTAGCAGTAACATGAGCCTTGGCAACAGCCTTCTTACTTGGTTTTGTTGAATCACCACGCCCACTTCACCTGTATTGAGCTCCACCAACGAGCTTACAGGGTACATGCCCATAAATTGGACTAACTGGTCAACCAATTCACTGCTAAATTGCTTACCACTCAATTCGTGAATTTGCTCGAGCGCTTTTTGATGATAAACGCCTTTAGCGTAACATTTATGACTGGTAATAGCGCAATAAGTATCAATTAAGCCCGCCATTTGCGACAATAAACCGATCTGACTGCCTTTGGTCGCATAAGGATAACCGCTGCCATCCACACGCTCATGGTGCTGCGCCACCAAAAAAATGACTGTGTTGGGAATGTCGGGTGTATGTTCGAGAATTTTTAAGCTATCGTCGACATGTTTTTTAACATACTCAAACTCTTCTTTAGATAATCTGCCTTCTTTTAACAGCACATCTGACGATAACTTCA
>JANMBK010000098.1:0-4056 GCA_031360365.1 Methylophilaceae bacterium | reverse complement strand
TTGTTATCCATACTCACCGGCTTGGGCATTTTGCTTAGTTTTAAAGGTCAATTTGGACGCGATGCTAGCTTAAGCTTGTTAGTGCTGATGACGGTGTTAAAGCTGCTAGAAACCCGTGTCATGCGTGACTATATGTTAACGGTTATGCTGGCGTACTTTTTAATTGGTAATTTGTTTTTGTTTAACCAAAGTATGTTAACTTTTACATTAAGCATTCCGCCACTTATTTTGCTAACGGCAACACTGATAAATATCAGCTTAAAATCACCGCAAAGCTGGCTATTTTTAACAAAACTATCTAGCAAGCTACTATTACAATCAGTGCCTGTGATGCTGATTTTATTTGTGCTGTTTCCACGCATTCCTGGCCCACTGTGGGGCATTCCACAAGACGCTTACAGCGGCATGACGGGTTTGGGCGATAACCTAAAATTTGGCAATATTAGCCAGCTTACGCTTAACACTAGCGTCGCATTTCGTGTGCAATTTAAAGATAAAATACCGACAAATAATCAGCTATATTGGCGTGGGCCAGTGCTGTGGCACCAAAATAAAAATGAGTGGCTGATGCCCAGCAAAAGCATAGGCTTGCGTAACGAAATATTGGCAACTGAAGGCGCTGCGTTCGATTACACGGTTACACTGGAACCGCATAACCGCACCTGGCTACTGCTGCTAGACATGCCTACATTGGCTCCAAAGAATGCCAATTTTACCCACGACTATTCTGCCGTTGCTAACGAACCTGTGCGCACGCGCATACGTTACACGGCGAGATCACATCCAAATTACCAACTTGGCCTGGGACTTGGTGAGCGCGAACAAGTGCTAAGTATGCAACTGACTGAAGGTGAAAACCCACGCACGTTTGAACTAGTAAAGGCGTGGCAAAACTTGTCTCCTGAACAAAAAATCAACAAAGTACTACAAATGTTTCGTGAACAGCCTTTTATTTACACATTGCGGCCGCCTATTTTGCGTGAAAACCCCATTGACGAATTTTTATTCAAAACTAAGCGTGGATTTTGCGAGCACTATGCCACCAGCTTTGTTTATTTAATGCGGGCTGCAGGTGTGCCTGCGCGCATTGTCACTGGTTATCAAGGCGGCGAGTTAAACCCCAATGGAAATTATTTAATCGTGCGCCAAAGTGACGCACATGCGTGGGCCGAGGTGTGGTTGCAAGGTCAAGGTTGGGTGCGTGTTGATCCGACTGCAGCAGTGTCGCCAGAGCGCATAGAGCAAGGCATTAGCGAAGCGTTGCGCGACAATGACGAGCTACCTTTATTGGCACGGCGCGATTTTCCACTATTACGCAAAGCGTTTTTAAATATGGATAGCATTAACAATAGCTGGAATCAATGGGTGTTGGGCTACGACGATAAAAAACAATTGGAATTTTTAAACAATTTAACCGGTAAAAAGTTAGGCTTATCTGATTTGGTATTTTGGATGACAGGCGCGATTGTGTTGGTAATGCTAGCCACCAGTTACTTTTTGTTTAGGCAAATTAAAGCCAAACTTAACCCGGCGCAGCAGCTTTATCAACAATATTTACGCAAGTTAAAGCGCGCCAACTTGCAGCCTAATATAGGCGAAGGTGCACTAGATTTTGCCAGCCGCGCGGCGCAACAGCTACCAAATAACCAACAACAAATTCTGCAGATTGCTAGCAGTTATAATGCACTGCTATATAGTACGCAGTATAGAGATGGTGTACAGCCAGACATGTTGAAACAGTTACAACAATTAATTGAGCAACTTGACATTAAAAAACCATAATATTAAACATGACTTCAAACATTAACATTGACAAACAAATTGATATTGAATTTATGCAGCAAGCACTAGCATTAGCAAGCTTGGCAGCCAACAATGGCGAAGTGCCAGTTGGTGCGATTGTAGTGAAAGATGGCGAAGTTATTGGCCGTGGCAGCAACGCGCCAATTAGCTTGCAAGACCCTACTGCACATGCTGAGATACAAGCCTTGCGCCAAGCAGCGACGTATTCAGGCAACTATCGGCTAGTCGATTGCACGCTGTATGTGACGATAGAACCGTGCGCTATGTGCGCAGGTGCCATACAGCATGCGCGCATTGCAAGGCTGGTTTACGGCGCCAATGATGCCAAAACGGGTGCTTGTGGCAGCGTGATTAATTTAATGGCAGAGCCTAAATTGAATCACCATTGCAATGTCATTAGCGGCGTATTGGCACAGGAGTGCGGAACATTGTTAACGGAATTTTTTAAGCAACGTAGATTGAAAAAATAGTCATTGAATCATTAATTTTTTTCTAGTGATAGTCAGCCGAGAGAAAAATATGCCTCTGTACCAGTCCTTGGCATCACCATTTTCGCTAAGTGCTACCAAAAGTAGGCGCCTCTAGGCGAAGCACTAAGTCGAATGCGAAAGCCAATATCCATGAGGCTCGCAGAGCATCATGGTTAATAAACAATAAAAACCCCGCAGAAGCGGGGTTTTTAACAAGCTATTAAGCTTAATAACTACTAAACTTAATCGTTGCTACACTTAATCGTTACTGCCCATTAAGCCCATCAACAGGTGTAACAAGCTAGTAAACAAGTTATAAATGCTCATATACAAACTTAACGTTGCCATTACATAATTGGTTTCACCGCCAGTTACAATACGGCTAACATCATACAAAATAAAACCAGAGAATAGCAACACACCAACACCAGACAAAGCCAAGCTCATGGCTGGAATTTGTAGAAAAATGTTAGCCAGTGAAGCGACAATAAGTAGAACAATACCAACCAACAAGAATTTACCCATAAAGCTAAAGTCTTTTTTGGTGGTAGTTGCGATGCCAGCCATTGTTAATAAAATAACACCAGTGCCGCCAGCCGCTAAGCCCACAATTTGGCCGCCATTACTTAAGTTTAATGCGTGCTGCAAAATAGGCCCAAGCAATAAACCAAGAACAAAGGTTAAACCGAGCAATAACACCACGCCTATGCTGCTGTTACGATTGGCAGAAATCGCTGCGAACATACCAAACATCACTGCCATTGCGCCAATTGCAAACATAAACGGATGCTCTGCCGCAAAAGCAAAATTCATTTTCATGCCGACCATTGCACCTATGACGGTTGGAATCATGGTAAGGCCAAGCATGGCGTAAGTGTTGCGCAGCACTTTATTTTGCGTAGCTAGTGTGCCTTCACGACCTAATACTTGCATGTCATCTAACATTTTATTTCCTTATAAAACCTTGCCAAATGGCAACATAGTTAAGATAGCGACAATTAGCAAAAGTTTCAAGTGAATTTATGATGAAACTGACATACTTTGTATATATTTTATTTGCAGCTGCAGCGTCTGCAATCCCTTGTACTCGTTGGCATCTAAGGCATAGGCTGCGGTTATATTTTCTGGCAAGCTATCTGCATGGTTAAAATAAATCGCATCAAAACGTTTATTTTCTTTCTCTAAGATTAATTTTGAGTGCTTTTCACCCAAAATACGTTGATTGACGACTTTAAAAGTGTCGCTAAAAATAGGCTGCGGGAAGCCCTGACCCCATACGCCAGAAGCCAATATCCATGCGGTCTGCAGGCTCATGTCATTTACATCTAATTGACCATCTGTTTCTAATATCGCCTGTAAGTCGACTTCTGTTAACAGCTCGCGCGCGACCGCTTCAAAAGCGTTTTGAAACGCCGTAAAGCCTGTTTGTTTGATACTCAAACCCGCAGCCATGGCGTGACCACCAAATTTAATGATGAGATTTGGGTGGCGTTTAGTCACTAAATCTAGCGCATCGCGCAGATGAAAATTGGCGATTGAACGACCAGAACCCTTCAATGTGTCGTCACCCGCATCTGCAAAAACCAAGGTCGGTCTGTGGTATTTTTCTTTTAAGCGCGAGGCTAAAATACCAATCACGCCTTGGTGATAATTGGCGTTGTAAATGCTCAAACTGTATTGGTTTGCCAATTCAATGTTATCTAAACTGGCCAACGCCACGTCTTGCATATCGGCCTCAATATTGCGCCGCTCCATGTTTAACTCATGCAAAGTTTGTGCTTTT
>JANMBK010000094.1:0-12496 GCA_031360365.1 Methylophilaceae bacterium | reverse complement strand
AAACAAGTAGAAGCCTTGTGTGAGCAAGTGCGCGGTTTGGTAGAAGAAGTGCGCGGCCACGAGCGTAAAGTGATGGATTTTTGTGTGGATAAATCGGGCATGCCACGCACACATTTTATTAAAAGCTTTCCTGGTAACGAGATTAATTTAACTTGGCTTGATACCGAGTTAAGCCTAGATAAGCCTTATATCGAGAAGTTAGTACGCTATAAACATTCTATTGTTGATCAGCAGGATAGATTGATAGCCTTGGAAATTAAAGTGGGCATTCCTATTCGTGAGTTGAAAGAAATCAACAAACAAATGACCACAGGTGAGGCGCGCGCGCGTCGTGCTAAACGTGAGATGATTGAGGCGAACTTGCGATTAGTGATTTCGATTGCAAAAAAATACACCAATCGCGGCCTGCAATTTTTAGATTTGATTCAAGAAGGTAATATTGGTTTGATGAAAGCGGTCGATAAATTTGAATATCGTCGTGGTTTCAAATTCTCCACTTATGCCACTTGGTGGATTCGCCAAGCGATTACACGTTCGATTGCGGATCAGGCACGTACTATTCGTATTCCGGTGCATATGATTGAAACAATCAATAAAATGAATCGTATATCACGCCAAATTTTGCAAGAAACTGGCATTGAGCCAGACCCAGCAACGTTGGCTGAAAAAATGGAAATGCCAGAAGATAAGATTCGTAAAATCCTAAAAATTAGCAAAGAGCCTATCTCAATGGAAACACCAATTGGCGATGATGAAGATTCGCACTTGGGCGACTTTATTGAAGACAATGCTACGCTAGCGCCAATGGAAGCCGCTGTTTATGCCAGCTTGCGCGATGCCACCAGTGAGGTGTTAGAATCTCTAACACCGCGTGAAGCGAAAGTGCTACGCATGCGTTTTGGTATTGAGATGAATACGGACCATACGCTAGAAGAGGTGGGTAAACAGTTTGATGTGACGCGTGAGCGTATTCGCCAAATTGAGGCAAAAGCATTACGTAAATTGCGTCATCCAACTAGGTCGGAGCGCCTGCGTAGCTTCTTAGAAACTGGTCAAGACTAAAAAATACAACCAAAGGTTTCTGGCCCCTTAGCTCATGCTTGGTTAGAGCAGCGGACTCATAATCCGTTGGTACTGTGTTCGACTCACAGAGGGGCCACCATTTAAGAACGACTTAGAGAGGAATCTCTAGGTCGTTTTTCTTTTTATTTGGTGTAAGTAAAAACCTACACAAAATTCGGAGTTTCACCTCTGAAACAATTAATCATAATCAAATATTATTTGTCATGATTTCAAGCGCTAAACTTATACGCAAATTTTGAATTTTAGCCAATTACCTTTTACTAATTACCAAGGAGTTTTTAAATGAACATTAATAAATTATTAGTAGCAGCTTTAGCACTTGTCATGGGGCTTGGCTTGACTGCTTGCGAAAAAGGCCCTGCGGAAAAAGCAGGTGAGAAAATGGATAATGCAGCAGAAAATATGGGTGATAAAATTGAAGATGCCACTGATAATGCGGGTGATAAACTTGAAGCGGCTGGTGATAAAATTGAGGATAAGACAGATTAAGTTTTAATTAATTATGTCAATATAAAGTTTCAAAAATCACAATCTGTTGGTGCTATGGTGTTTTAAACACAGCTACTTACAATTACAGAAAAGGCTTGGATGAGAATCTAAGCCTTTTTTGTGTTTATAGCTATAACTATTATGTATGCCAAGATGCTTCTGGTGCGTTGTTAATGCCAGTGTTTAACTGAATATACATTAAGTGGTATCATGCCTAAGCTTTCATGCACACATATATCAACTAACCGCGCTAAGGATGTAATAGAAATTACAAGCAAATGAAAATCGCATTTTTAGAAGATGATGTCGCATTTGCAGAAAACATCATATCTGCACTTACTATAGCAGGTCACGAAGTGGTACATTTTACATCGGGCCGCGAATGTTTAAAGGCAGTCTCTAGTGGCCATTTTGATATGTGTGTTCTTGATTGGGAAGTACCAGATATGTCGGGCGCCGAAGTGTTGGCTAGTCTAAAGCTAAAAGGTAATTTTCCCCCCACAATTTTTTTAACTGGTAGAGATGCAGAAGAAGATATTGCATTAGTCATTGAATCTGGTGCAGATGATTATATCGTTAAACCACCTAGTCCAAATGTACTCATTGCTAGAGTAAATGCGCTTTATCGCCGTGCCAACCCAAATAAAAATTTAACGCCTAACGTTAATTATGGACATTTAGCTGTTGATTTTGCCAAAAGAAAATTTGAGCTAAATGGTATTGCCATTAAGTTAACAGAAAAAGAAACTGAGCTTGCCATGTATTTTTTTAGCCAATTAGGCGTGTTGTTGTCACGTGCACACTTAACAAAAGTGGTTTGGGGTACAACACCAGATATCGATACACGCACTATCGACGTGCATGTCAGTCACCTGCGAAATAAACTGAAGCTGTTACCAGAATATGGGTGGCGAATGGTTTCTGTATATCATCATGGCTATCGCCTAGAAAAACTAGACTAAAAAATTAGAATAGAATAGTTTGAATACAAAACTACAGCCAATGCGCTTATCTGTTTACTCATCCATCTCACTAATGGTTGCTTTTGCGTTGCTTGTACATCAGGCGTTTGCAGCAGGTGCCATTGAGTCTAATCAACCATATAATCAAGCAGAGTGGCGCTACAGCGTGCGCCCAGGTGACAATTTAATTCACTTCGCACGTCAGCATCTGATTAATCCTGATGATTGGCGCTTTCTGCAGATGCACAATAAAATCAAAAAACCTCATCGTATGCAATCTGGACAAATCATTCGCGTACCACTTTATTTGGTGAAACAGTTACCAGCACCTGCTCAGGTGGTATTGTCGAGTGGTAAAGCTGGTATTTTAAAAGCAGATAAGAGTATTGCACCCGTGACTGCAGGCCAAATGCTGACGGCGGGTACAGAGCTAGTGACAGGTGAAAAAAGTAAGCTAAACATTAAATTTGCCGATGGCTCAGTTGTCAGCATGCAACCGAACTCGATGCTAAAATTAGACACTTTAAGCATTTATAGTGGTGGTGGCATGGTAGATACCACGCTGCGTTTGCAGCAAGGTAAGCTAGAAACAGAAGCTAATCCAGCCCATATTCAGGGCAACAAAATGCAGATTATCACCCCAACCGCTGTGGCGGCGGTACGCGGCACTAAGTTTCGCGTATCTAGCAACTATGTTGCGATTACACAAGAGACGCTTGAAGGTAAAGTGGCGCTGATAGCCGCAGGTGCAGAGGTGCACGTGGATAAAGGTTTTGGCAGCTTGTCTGAAGGCGGCGCACCACCATTACCGCCTGTTATGCTGTTGCCTGCGCCAAATGCAGAAAAATTACAGAATAAATTTGAAGCCATACCCGCCACTTTTATTATGCCACAGCAGGATGGTGCGGTTGCATGGCTTGGTAAAGTTTCAGCCGAATCTACATTTAATAACATTGTGGCAGAAAGCATTAGTCAAGGCACAGAATTAAGTTTTAACGATTTAGAGGATGGAAAATATTTTTTAAAAGTACGTGCTAAAGATAATAAAGGCCTAGAAGGCTATGACGCTATGCATGCTTTTGTACTGAATGCACGGCCACTCGCACCAAAATCTATTGCTCCAGCCTCGGCTGGCGTAGTTAGGGACGCTAATCCTAAATTGAGTTGGTCAAGTGTTGATAATGTGAATGAGTATTTGTTAGAGTTGGCTAAAGATGCTAATTTTGAGCAGGTGTTAGTTAGCCACCTTGTAACCAGCACAGCATATAAATTAGAAAACAGTCTAGAGCCAGGCCAATATTACTGGCGGCTTGCCAGTATAGATGGGGCAGACCAAGGGCCATATGCAGCAACTAATAGCTTTACTTACAAACCTGAACCCAATGCACCAGATATTAGCCAATTAAAAGTGCAAGTGCGAAACAATAAGGTATTTGTAAACACGATTGATGCGCCAGCTGGTATGAGCTATATAGCTGTGCTGCATAACGATATGAATCAACAAAAAAACGTCTGGCAAGCCACTACTAACAGTGGCGTCTTTAGCTTTTTGCTAAAAGAGTATGGCAAACAAACGCTTTCATTGCGTTTAGTTGATGCGGATGGTGTAGTTGGCCCAGAAGCCATTTATGAGTTTAACGCCTTACCGCATAAGCTTTAATTAATATAGGACCTAATGCGCTCAGGCAGTAGTTTAAAGTGGTGAAAGCCTGTGAAAAAATTTAGCATTAACGATTCAGCCTCTACGGCACTTATTTTGCTGTTGTTAGTCGCAGTGTTGCAGGCTAGTGGCGTTTTATCTCGTGTCGATAATTTAATCTACGACGTAGGTCAAAAGCTTCAGTATAAAGCCCCACCTGAAGATCTCATCATTGTAGCCATTGATGAACAAAGTTTATCTCAACTTGGACGCTGGCCATGGTCGCGAGATATCCATGCTGATTTAATTCGTCGCCTCAAAGCTGAGGGAGCCTCAGCTATCGGCCTAGATATTATTTTTGCTGAGGCTGATAAGACCAATTTAGCTGCAGATATGGATTTAGCACAAGCGATTCATGAAGCTAAAAATGTAGTATTGCCTGTGCTATTAGAGTCGACTCGATTAAATGGACAGATAGTAGAGACTTTGCCACTACCTGATTTGACAGCCAACGTAGCAGACTTAGGCCTTGTGCATGCAGTTTTGGATGAAGATGGCATAGCACGCAGTATTTATTTATTCGAAGGTGTGGGTGCGCCTGTGTGGCAGCATTTTTCGCAAGCCATCATTAATGTTGCGCTGCAACAGCCATCAAAAAATAAGTTTTTAGATACAGATAAACCCAGCACCCAGCAAGCTAATAAAAATGTATTTTCTTTAGCGCGTCAGCAACAACGCAAAATTAATTTTTTTGGACCGCCCGGGCATTTTTATACCATCTCTTATGCGCAAGTGCTAACTGGTGAGTTTGAAAACGGCTTATTTAAAAATAAAATTGTGCTGGTAGGCGCCACTGCTGCTGGTATGAGTGATTTGCTTCCAACCCCTGTATCTGGCTTAAGCCAGCCAATGCCAGGCGTTGAGGTGCATGCTAATGTGTTGCAATCTATTCGCGAGAATAAACTCATCACGCCAGTTGCACCTACTTATGTCACATTTATTTTGCTCACTATTGTATTATTGCCCCTGCTTTGGTTGCCAAAATTACCAGCATTGGCAAGCTTAATTACCACGCTATTATTTTTTATATTCATTAGTTTTATAGCTGCATGCTTGCCAAAAATTCTGGCTATTTGGATACCTCCTTCTGCCGCACTGTTGCCAATTTTACTTGCTTATCCTATTTGGAGCTGGCGTAAATTAGAACAAGCACGCAAATATTTAGATTACGAGTTAAACTATTTAAAGCAGAATTTAATAGATTTGCCTGCAGCTAAAAATGCTGGTAATTTTGATCGCTTTAATGCGCAAATTGAGCAGGTGCGCAACGCCAGTCAGCAGCTGAGGTTTTTACAAAATGACCGCAAAGAATTGTTGGCGTTTATATCGCATGATTTACGCGCGCCAATTGCTAACGCTTTGCTTATTTTAAATGAAAGTAAAGCTCACCAGCCACGACTGCACGCTTCCTTAACACAAGCACATACTCTGGCAGAGGATTTTCTACAAGCCTCGCGCGCCGAGATGATTAATAGTACTGAGTTTAAAGAAATTGATTATGCTAGCCTGACGCATCAAGCGATAGATGATGCTTACGAAGCCGCAAAAAAGAAGAACATTATGCTGCATAGAGATTTTTTAGATGGTCAGGTTTGGGTAAATGGCAATTTTGGATTGCTGCAGCGTGCTGTGCTTAACTTGATTTTAAACGCAGTTAAGTTTTCACCAGGACATGCTGTAGTAAAAATTAAGCTGGTTATAGTCAATCAGCAAGCTGTAATGAGCGTCACCAATGGCGGCATTGGTATTCCAATTAATGAACAATTATTTCTGTTTAAGCGTTTTAGTCAAGCAGCTAAAGGCCTAACTGGCGAAGGAAAAACGGATTCAGAAGGAACAGGTTTGGGTTTGTATTTTGTTTATACAGTTGCCGAGAAGCATAATGGCCATGCTGATGTAGAAAGCGGTATTGGCAAAGATACTTGCTTTAACTTGCGTTTGCCAGTATCAAGCCATGATGCCAATAATGCAGAATACTACAGTTAATGACTTAACATTTGTTTACAGCAGTTAATTTTAAACACGCTTATACTATTTTTTTGATAAATTAAACCAATAAGAAAGCTAATTGAGTATGAATAATTTTGATGCAAATGCCTGTATGGATGCATTTTGTAAATTGTGTGAAGAAGCCGTGGTAAGCGAGTTAATCACTGCGGAAGAATGTCAATATTGGGTTTTCGAACATGGCTATCGATCTGCTAATGCTAGTTTAGCATTGTTTAGCAAGCTATGTGATGAAGCCGATAATAGTGATTTGCTAAGTGCAATAGATTGCCAATATTGGCTGTTTGAACGTGGTTATTTGGCTGAAAAGTTAGCATTAAAAAATAAACAAGAAATGGCTAAAGTAAAGAAGCTCTCTTCAGTAAAATTTAACTATGTCAACTAAATTGTATTTACAATAACTTTTCGAAAACCAAAAAAAGCTCGCACTAAATTAATTAGGCGAGCTTTATTGATATAACTTTTAAAATTTAAATTAAAAATTATGAGTAACTTGCAAACTTAGAATGTCTACACTGGCTTCATATTCACCTTTGACTCTGCCCTTGCCAACTGGCGAAGGTGCCACAGGTACTGTTTGATTATCATCAATTTTGGTATCGCTAATAAACAAATGTGCGTAGCCAATATCTAGTTTAGTTGCTGGTGTAGCTTGCCAGCCAGCGCCGAAGGCTAGCCACTTTCTATCATTACCGGGAATACGCACGGTGCGAAATTTATCGCTAATCGCTTCTTCATCGTAAGCAATTCCTGCGCGAAGTTTAAGTGCATTACTATAATGATAATTTAAACCTACCGAGTAACGCATGGTGTTATCCCAATTTTCTGGGGTTACTGTAAGCGTAGAATTGGTGCCGTTATCACGCACAATTCTTAACTCATCAAATTGACTCCAGCGCGTCCACGATAGGTCACCCATTACATCCCAAGTATCGTTTAAACGGCTAAATGCGCTAAAAGAAATACTTTCTGGTAGAGTTACATCGGCAGTTATATCAGTATTAAGCGTGCGAGTTGGGATTGGATTTAGCGTAGTAAAGTTTGATTTCGAATCACCTTTCAGCTCTTGTTCAACTTTAGAGCGATACGAAATACCAAATCGTGTATCTGCTGTAGCTTGGTAAATAGCACCTAAGTTAAAACCAAAGCCCCAGTCGTCACCTTCAACCTTAGAATCTCTCTCCGCCGCGCCTATATTAACTGCGCTGGTTAATTCAGCTTTTGCATACATAGCAGAAACACCAAAGCCTAAAGACAGTTGGTCATTTACCTTAAAAGCGATTGCTGGGTTGATATTAATGGTTTTTAAGTCTGATTTAATTCCCTGAAAACGTCCAAGCCAAGATTTATCGTATTCTGTTTTTAAGCCAAATGGTGCATTTACGCCAATGCCGAATTTAACGTTATCGTTAATATCCATTTTAAAGTACATATTGGGTACAAAAGCCAAATCGCCTGCATTGCCACCTTCTCCGCCTAATGGCCGCGGCAGCGCCCTTACTGACCCTTCATTATTAAAATCGATATTAGGTTTAATTAAATGTAGCGCGCCTGCCGCCTGTGTGCCTTCAATATAAGTCATTCCTGCAGGGTTAAAAAAGATGGTACTGGCATCTTCAGCTATCGCAGAGCCACCTGCATAGGCATTGCCAATGCCGCTACCGCTTTGTTCTATAAGCGCAAAGCCCGCAGCCTGTGAAACAAGAGGTGTTGTAAAAATCACAAAAGTTAAGATTATTTTTTGCATGAAAGGTATTCCCCGAGATTAATTTTAATTTTAATTAAATATAGCTTGTTATCAATAACTTATTCTATATGTTTATAGTAGTTTATTCACAAACTGTTTTATATTAATAGTTATATTTCAGCAATCTAACTCAATTAGTGCTTTTTTCCAAAATTATTTTAGTTGAGGATGAAAGTTATTAAGCCTATAGTTTTAATCGTAATTGCTTATATTACATACAACTATATCTATATCAAATAATATTTAAAATAGTTATATAGAAATTAATTGTATATTAACTAAGGGACCATATCATGAATTCAGTCGTAGATTTCCAACAATTTGGCATTTCCAATTATCAACAAATTAACACACGGTTTGATAGCGAGTTTGGTGTGATGTGGTCGATTATGCAACCTGAGCCTAGACCATGCTTTAATAAGACCTGCTTGACCGAATTACTTCACCAGCATACTTTTTTGCAAAATTTACAAGGCGAAATAGTAACTAATACTAAAGCACAGCAAGTCAATTACTTGGTATTAGCCTCCGATTTGCGGGGCATATTTAATTTAGGTGGTGATCTATCGGTATTTAGAGAGTTGATCATGACTAAGAATAGAAGCCACTTAGCCGAATACGCCAAACTTTGTATTGATAATTTATGGACTTTTTATAGTATGCAGGCTCCTATCACCACCATAGCGCTTGTTCAAGGGCAAGCAATGGGTGGAGGCTTTGAATCTGCGTTATCTGCACATGTTTTAATTGCAGAAAAGAGTGCATTAATGGGCTTGCCAGAAGTGCTATTTAACTTGTTCCCTGGCATGGGCGCGCTAAGCTTTTTATCGCGCAAAGTAGGTATGCCAGTTGCCGAAAAGATGGTGCGGTCAGGCAAAATTTATACAGGTGAAGAACTTTATCAAATGGGCGTGGTAGACGTGCTGGCGGAAGACGGTCAAGGCGAATATGCGCTGAACAATTGGATTAAAAAGCACCATCGCTCTTTGAATTCTTTCCAGGCCATTAATCGCGCAAAACAACGCGTTAATCCATTAACGATAGAAGAGTTATACGATATTACGGAAATTTGGGTGGATGCTGCGTTGCGTTTAGATGAGCGCAATTTAAAAGTGATGGAGCGCTTGGTGCGTGCGCAAAATAGTAAGGTTGGCGCCGAAGTAACGCATATCGACGAGAGACAAACGGCTTAGTATTTTTTGCTGGATATAGGCGACAATTGACGCTGTTTTTGTGGCTGAGTTAAATAACTTTCAATTGCAAGCGTTAGCTTAGAAAAATCGCTATTTAAATTAGCAAGCATTTCTAGTGTAGTGGTAGATGTAATAGTTGCATTCAACTTGCCCACAGTCTCAGTTGTGTTGGCAACTTGTACTGCGCCTACACTTAAGCTATTGCCTTTAAGAGCATGGCAATAGTCGTATAGCGCCCCATACTGCTTTTGCTTAGCTGCTGTTTCTATTTTGTAGATTAATTTCATTGAATCTGCTAAATAATTTCTTAATAAGCGATGCATAAATAACTCATCGCCAGCACCAATTTTTTCAAGCTCTTTTAAGGTCTCAAGGTCTAATTGTGCGGCATCTGCCTCAAATTCTGGCATTGTATTCGTTGGATTATTTAAAGCACTATCCATCCATTGTGCTGCCGTGTTTGGCGCTAAATTAAGGATGCGTTCAATCGTGTTAAACAAGGTAGCTGCATCAATTGGCTTAGTTAAAAATGCATCAAACCCAGCTTCACTAGAGGCCTCGCGCGCAGATAATGTGGCATCTGCAGTAAATAAAATAAACTTGGTAACAGTGTCACTTGGTTGCGTGAATCGGTAAATTTTCAAAGCATCCGTGCCACTCATGCCCGCCATATTTAAGTCGGTAATAACCAAATCAAATTTCCTCTGTTCAAGCACGTCTAGCATTTCGTCGCCATTAATCACCACCTCAACCTTGTGGCCAGGCAGAGAAAGTAAACGTGTGATGATTTTTTGATTCGTGCTTTCGTCTTCACACACTAGTATATTCAACGCTTGGCTATTTTGACGCACTTTAGATATGGGTTCAACCACTGCAATTGCAGATGGTTCCCAATCGCTGGTGATAGACTGCTCAGTGATTACTTTTTCAACAATTGTTTTATCTAAAGTAAGTTCAAACCAAAAGCGACTGCCTACACCTTCAGTACTTTGAAATTGTAGTGTGCCAGCCATCTCTTCAACCATATGCTTGGCAATGGTCAGCCCTAAACCACTGCCGCCGAATTTTCTGGTGGTTGTTGAATCGGCTTGGGTAAAGCTATCAAAAATTTTATGTTGTTTATCAGCGGCAATGCCTACGCCAGTATCTGCCACTTCAAAGCGTATGGTAGATTTTTCGCTATCTTCATACAACAAAGCTGCAGAAACAATCACATTGCCAGCTTGGGTAAACTTAATGGCGTTGCCAAGCAAGTTAGCCAGTACTTGGCGCAATACAACAGCATCTCCTTTCACTGAGCCAAGTGAGCTTGAAAAGCTGGCGCCTAGCTGAATATCTTTACTACTTGCTTGTGTACGGAAAATATCCAAAGTGTCATTAATTGCTTCTTCAGGCGAAAAAGCTACGTTTTCAATGGTAAATTTACGTTCCTCAATTTTAGTAAAATCCAGCACATTGTTTAAAAGTGACAGTAATAACTTAGAAGAACTTTCTAGCGTTTTAAGTAAATCTTTTTGGTCAGCATTGAGTGGAGTGGTTTTAAACAAAGTTCCAATGCCAATAATGCCGTTGAGTGGGGTGCGAATTTCGTGACTCATATTAGCAACGAATCGTGTTTTAGCTAAGCTTGCTTCAATGGCTCTTTGTCGCGCCAACTCCTCCTTATGTATCGCCTCATGCAAGCGACCGATAAGTTTTGCAACATAGAGTGGTAACGCAATAAGCATGACTATGAGGCTGTAACCAATGGTTTGATGGGTTAGCCAATATGGACTGATATTGGTGGCGATTATAAAACCAACGATACTAAGCAATTGGGCGTGATATAAATATTTTTTGCCGTATCTAAAGCCGTTGCCAAAAATCACCCATAAGTACACTGCGACCAACATTACACCAATGTCTGATGTGAGCGCCATAAAGATAGAAGCTGCGCCTATATCCAGCCAAGCACCAGCAAGCCTTCTAGTTACTGCATTAAATTTATTCTTAACAATTGCAATAATTAGTAAGATTGAAAGTATCTCAAAAACAAAATCAATCTTGAAAGCAATATGCTCTTGATTGCTAAGCGTTTGATTTAAATAGCTATAAATTATTAGGCATAAAATTACCAACCCTACAATGATGCGAAGGACAGCTTGCTCAAGTTCTAGCGGATCGCAATTGGCGGCTAGATTTTTATACCAATTTTTAAACGTATTAAGCATGATTTTTAATCAATTAGTCCAAGTCCATAATAGACTTTGCTTTGCTCTAGCAAGCTTTTAGCCACTTTAGCAAGCTCTTTAGTTTGTACAGGTTTGGTTAAGCAGGCGGAAGCGCCAGCTGCTATAAGCTCTTGACGAGTCGTCTGGTCTGTTAGTACAGTCACCACCACAATATTGTGCGTCAGTACGTTGTCACTATTTTTAAGCGCTTGCACAAACTGCATGCCGTTCATTTGGTGCATGCGAAAATCGGTAATAATTAAATCGACTTGTTTATTTTGTACCCAAGCCAGCGCCTCCACTGGATCGGTCATACATACAATATTCAAATCCATTTTTAGTGATTTGATGATGGCGGCATGAATATCCAATACCGTTGGCTGGTCATCAATCAGCAAGACAGTTTGCTTGAACTTTGTGGCGCTTCTAATGTGGCTAACTTTTGACATTAATGATTATTAGTGAACAGAAGTTGCATGCTCAGCATAAATTTTTTCTAATAAATCGCGCATAGATAGCATTGCCGTGACTAATTCTGGGTCGAAATGTTTGCCACTTTCATCGCGCACATATTCCAATGCTTTATCAATGCTCCATGCCTCTTTGTAGGGGCGCACACTGGTGAGCGCGTCAAATACATCTGCAATGGCCACTATGCGCGCAGCAAGAGGGATATCTTTACCTTTTAGCGAGTGAGGGTAACCAGTGCCATCAAAGCGCTCGTGATGGGCAAGCGCAATTTCACTGCCTTTTTGTAGATATTTTGATGGGCTATCTTGCAAAATTTCATAACCAATCAGTGGATGCGTGCGCATTTGCTTCATTTCAAAGTCATCCAACGGGCCTTTTTTAAGCAAAATACTATCAGGAATACCAATTTTACCAATGTCATGTAAAGGTGCTGCCAATTCAATAATTTCTGCCTCATCATCGCTTAAGCCAATTTTGTCTGCTAATGCGCGGCTGTATAATGACATGCGTTGCAAGTGCATGGCGGTATCATAATCTTTATGTTCGCCTGCGCGCGCCAAGCGCATTAATGTTTCTTTTTCTCTTGCTTTAATTTCTGCGGTAGCCGCCCTCACTAAATTCTCTAATAAGTGACT
>JANMBK010000086.1:0-4480 GCA_031360365.1 Methylophilaceae bacterium | reverse complement strand
AGATAGTTTAGGCAAACAAGTGGCATCGCCACTGCTGAATATTGAAGAGCTGCCACATCTTAAAAAAGGCGTTGCCAGTAGCTGCTTTGATAGCGAAGGTGTTGCGACGAAAGCTCGAAAATTAGTTGGAAATGGTGTATTAAACGGTTATGTATTGGGTAGCTACTCTGCGCGTAAATTAGGCATGCAAAGCACTGGCAATGCGGGCGGTAGCCATAATTTAATTGTTGCCAGTACCGGCGAAAACTTCGAACAGCTACTAAAAAAAATGGGCACCGGATTACTAGTGACCGAGGTGCTTGGTCATGGTTTAAATATGGTAACGGGCGACTACTCGCGCGGTGCTGCGGGTTATTGGGTTCAAAATGGTGTGATAGCACATCCTGTAGAAGAAATTACCATTGCAGGTAATATGAAAAACATGTTGCAGCATATTGTTGCTATAGGCACAGATGCAATTAAACACAGTAGTAAGCAAACAGGCTCAATTTTAATTGAGAATATGATGGTTGCGGCGGGTTAGATGATGCTCTGTGAGCCAATACCCCAGGGCACCTTCTCTCAAACTCACTTCATGAGTTTGATTCACCTTGTATCCATGCGGGTTTCACGCATGAATAACCAGCTTTAGCTGGTATATTCTGCGGGGACGACCCTTGCGGTTGCTAGGCTTTCAGTTTAAGGTATAAATTGTACAAATAATGAAGTAATCCAATCAGAAAAGCAACATAAAAAAAGCCCCTTGTCGGGGCTTTTTAATTACAGCATTCGATTATTTTGTTTCTGGTATAGGTTCTACTTTTTCTTCAACAGCAGGCTGATCTTCATCTGCAGGCTCAAAACCATCAGCAGCAGGACGTACGGCTGCTAAATCTCCATCAGCAATTAAACTATCACGACGCTGCAAATAGGCATCGCGCATAAACGCGTATGGATCTAGTGAGGCATCATCCACCAAGTCTTTAGCATCCAATAGCTCAGTGCGCCTATCTACCAGCTGTGCTGCGCGTATTTGATTGTGTAAGCGAATTTCACCAATATTGTGCGTATAAGTAATTGGATCTGTCGTTACTGTATCAAACACCAAGCCGCCAGTATCACGCAGTGTGCTAGCGCCTAGAATTGGCAGCACTAAATAGGGCCCATTACCCACCCCCCAATAGCCTAGCGTTTGGCCAAAATCTTCTTTGCGCAGCGTGATGCCATCCATACCCGCAACATCAATAAAGCCAGCTAGGCCAAAGGTACTGTTGATGATAAAGCGGCCAGCATCAGTAAATGCATTGGCAAATTTGAGCTGTAATAGATCGTTAAGAACGGTAGTAACCGATCCTAAGTTATTGAAGAAGTTATTAAAACCTTTACGCACTGGTGTGGGAGTAATGGCTTTATAAGCACTCGCTACAGGTTTTAGTGCATACTTATCCGTCACATCGTTAAATTTGTAAACACCACGGTTCACGCCTTCTAATGGATCTTTATTTGTAGTAGCACAGCCAGACAAAAGAGCCACTAGCGCACAGCTGAGTAGAATACTTTTAAGTTTTGATTGCATGTTATATCGCTTTTTATTAGATTTAATTTTATTAAACAATTTATGTAGTTAACAAAATTTTACACAATACATTATCGCCGACTCGCACCAATATTGTCTAGTGTTAACCTTAGTCACTTTCAATCGCCAAATAGTTGTTGTTTATACACAACAATAACTCAAGCTAAATAAAGCAACAATTATGCCTTAAATTCCTCTTCGCTGAGTTGTGCATTATTTAAGCTGCAGGTTTTATATAAATCCAGCGCCAATGCTCGCTGTGTGGCATGGTCTACAATTGGTGCAGGGTAATCTTTACCAATCACCACACCGATAGATTGTTGACGTAGGGGGGGGGTAAGCCACGGTGCGTGTATTTCTTTGTCACTGCACTGACTCAACTCTGTCACATATTTGCGGATAAACTTACCTGCACCATCAAATTTCTCACTTTGTGTGATGGGATTAAAAATGCGAAACCATGGTTGTGCGTCGCAACCCGTGCTGGCAGCCCATTGCCAGCCACCGTTATTTGCACTCAAATCAAAATCAATTAAATGCTCAGCAAAGTAACGCTCGCCCCAACGCCAATCAATGAGTAAATCTTTCACCAGAAAGCTGGCTGCTACCATGCGCAGCCTGTTGTGCATGTAGCCGGTTTGGTTAATTTGGCGCATGGCGGCATCAATCAGTGGATAGCCAGTTTTGCCGTTGCACCAGGCCTTAAATAATGCAGGATTATTCGGGAAAGCCAAATGTTCAAACTCTGCTTTAAAGGCTTTGCCCGCTGCCACCTGTGGGTTGTGATGCAAAATTTGAAAATAGAAATCGCGCCAAATTAGCTCGTTTAACCACGTTTGACAGCCTATGCTTTGCGAGCCAGTATTAGCGCGGTCTCTGGCTTGCCTCGCTAAATGCCTAATTGACACTGTACCAAAACGTAAATGCACCGATAAATATGACACGCCTTTTATTGCAGGAAAATCACGCGCTTCCTTATATTGATGCATGCGCTCGATAAAATCTTCAAATAATCGTTTGCCACCTTGCATACCAGTAGGCAAACGCATTGTACTTAAGTTGGTGCGTGCAAAGCCCATAGTTTCCAGCGTAATTAAATCGGTTGGAGTCACTTTTGCGAGGTGTTGAATGTAGCTATCGACTGGGTAAGGCTTTAAGTAAAAATCCTCGAGTTTTTTGAGGTGGGCATTTTTATACGGTGAAAATACCGAGTAGGGTTTGTTACTTAGGCTCAATACTTCATCTTTTTCGAAGATGACTTGGTCTTTAAAATCGTGAAATGCGATGTTGTTTTTGGCAAGCTGTTGCGCAACTTTACCATCCCTCAACACAGCGCTTGGCTCATAATCGCGGTTGGTAAATACCGCATCAATCTTAAGCGCCAAGGCAAATGCCGGAATGATTTCACTAGCGACTCCATGCTTTACAAGCAAATCCCCACCATTGGTTTGCAGCGCAGTTTTTAGCTCGCGCACACTCTCCCAAATAAACTCAACTCGGCGGTCATGCTTATTTTCAAGCGCATCTAAAATTTCCGTATCGAACACAAATACGCAATACACCGCTTTTGAGGTTTTAAGCGCATGATAAAGCGCGGCATGGTCAAAATCGCGTAAATCACGACGAAACCAAACTAGAGATTTTGTGTATGTCATGCAAAAGAAGACAGATAATTGGCTGTCTAGTTTATCAAACCTCATCATTTAATTGATACAAAAGTTAAATATTTATGGCAATTGATTTTGTAAGCAACAAAATCAATTGCAAGCGATATCAAACTGTTAATTAGCCTCTTACTCCGTATATATATTTTTCTTCAGCTGCTTTTACTGGCTTGATAGATGCTATTTTTGTCGTGCTTTCTGCTACGACAGTTGCTGACACTAGGCCAAGCATCGTTTGAACTTCAAGCGACAAGACAATTAACTCCTCATCGCCAAACTCAGCTACTTTTTGAAATATTTCTGCGCTATAACCATTGTCATTGATAAGCTTAGCGGGATTAACTGACCCTATGACTTTTCTCGCAGAAACTGAAAATTTTGATAGTAAAACTAAAGTTTTGTTATCCAAAATATAATCCTTTATCTTAATCAATTGCCTCAAAAAGTGTTTAATCAGGTTAAATCGTTACCTTTTTGGGGCGTTTTTGCCGCGAATTTAAGCTTTTTAGACACTTTAGTTGTATATAAAGCATTTTATATGCCAATTTCAAGTAAGCTAATTTTTGGTTAGTTAAATTTGATAAAATTTAGTCGCGATGATAAGGATGATTTTGATTGATGGAATATGCACGGTATAGCTGTTCGCACAGCAACACGCGCACAAGCGCGTGCGGCAGGGTAAGTTTAGATAGGCCCCATAAAAAATCTGCGCGCTGTTTGATGCTGCTGTGTAAGCCATCTGCACCGCCGATGACAAAGCTCACATCACGCGCTAAAACTTGCCAATCTTTGAGTTTTTCAGCAAGATGAATGGTTGTAAGTTCTAAGCCACGCTCATCGCAGGCGATTAAAAAATCTTTGCCAACCACTCCTATAATACGTTTGGCTTCAATGGCTTGGATATTTTCTGCGTTGTTGCCAGCGGCGCGCTTTTCGGGTTTGATTTCGACGATTTCAATGTTTAGCTCTCGCGGCATGCGCTTGCTGTACTCTGAGCAAGCCGCCGTGACCCAATCGGGCATTTTGTGACCAACTGAGAGTATACGTAGCTTCATGGCTGTAAGCTATGAGGTAGGCAATTATTGCGCTTTAATATGACTGCGACGTGCTTCGCCCTCAGTCCACAATTGCTCTAAATTGTAATAAGCGCGAGTTGCCGGCACCATAATATGCACCACAATGTCGTTTAAATCTACCAGCACCCATTCGCCTTCTTTTTCACCTTCAGTGCCGCGAATGGCATAGTTTTTTTCTTTCATTT
>JANMBK010000077.1:0-1981 GCA_031360365.1 Methylophilaceae bacterium | reverse complement strand
TGATATAGCCAATATTCATAGCGGCGCACTAGGCAACGCTAAAGATGGCACTAAATATTATGATTGGTAAAAATGCGTATCGCTAAAAATCCGTTACAAGCAGGTTTTACCTACATGGGTTTACTGGCGGTTATTGCAATTGCAGGCATTGGCATGGCGGGTACTGGCATTATTTGGCACCAAGATTCACAGCGCGAGCGCGAAAAAGAACTGTTGTTTATTGGTGATGAGTATCGTAAAGCCATTGGCAGTTATTACGAAAGCAGCCCCAGCGGCATTAAACAATTCCCCAGCGCGCTAGATGAATTGGTGTTAGACAAACGATTCCCAATTATCAAGCGACATATTCGTAAGTTGTATACAGACCCTTTACCTACAGGCGCTTTACCCTTAGGCTCTATGTTTTCAAGCACATTATCATTAGGGTCTGTATCTGCAAGAACATCACTTAACGATAAACAATGGGGATTAATCATGCAGCAAACGCAAATCACCGGTATTTACAGCTTATCTAAATCAGCACCAATTAAAAAATTTGGCTTTGCTACAGAATATAAAAATTTTGGTGAGGCAACAGAATATAACGAATGGAAGTTTAATTACACTCCTAACGGCGGGCCAAGTAGTGCGCCAGATGATGCGCTAAGTAATCGCTCTAGTAACAATCCAGTCACCTCAAACGCAGCAACTATCTAGCTAAGAATATTGGCGATAATACTTAAGTACTTTTGGCACGTAATGCATGGTTTCTTTGTAAGGCGGCATACGGCCATTATACTTTTGCACGGCCCCAGGACCAGCATTGTAGGCGGCCAGTGTCAATTTTAAATCACCCTTAAATAATATTAATAGCTCGCGCAAATATTTAGAGCCCGCAAGAATATTTTGTTTAGGGTCATTTTTATCTTGCACATTAAAACGTCGCGCAGTGGCAGGCATTAACTGCATAAGACCTCGGGCGCCCTTGCTTGATATGGCTTTAGCATTGTGTTTTGACTCGGTTGCAATCACCGCATGAATTAGCGCGGCATCAACCGAAGTTTCTTTAGCTGCAGCTTGCACCTCGTTATTAAACGGCAATTGGCTATGGCCCAATCGATGCATGTTTTTATCGTCAACTAAAACTAGCAAAGGCTCTGCTAATTGCAGTTCGGTATTTTTAGGCTCTGTAATTTTAAAGGTATATTGATCATCAATCTTTGTATTGCTAATGCTAATCTCATCTAGCTGTTCAAGATTAATAAAAACATCTGCCAACGCAAAATTGAAATAAAAAATTGCCAGTAAAAATACGATTAATAAACTTTTATTTTTCATATACAAATAGTATAGCTGATTAACTTTATAGTTTGGTCTTTCCAGGCTTTGGTAAAAATTATAATCAGCTTTAAAATGTGTAAAAATGAGTTAAGCAACAGTATTGATAGGCGGCGTGCTGTCATTACTTTACCGCATGTTGTGCCGAAAAAGCTAACAAAATCAGTGGAATTAAGTTATTAAACGCTATCAGGACACTATCATGTTAGATATTAATAAGAAAATCATGATATTCTAACTTTGATTATGATGACTTGACTACCATCCAATTTCGAATCTATTTAATTGTTTACTGGGAATCAATGATATAGGCATCCACTTAATTTAACATAATGGGATGAAACCTTATCTAATTATTGACGACATATAATAAAAATGAAATTTATCACAATCAAATCAGTTGTGGCCATACAACGCGAGTAGGTGATAGAAAAACTGGAGGTGTACTTTCGACAAAAGCAGGTATCCTGTTTGGTGGTGACCAAAGTACATTTTTTGCCCTTGACTCGAAAACAGGTAGCTTGTTGTGGTCGTTTGAAACCGGTGGAGATATCAATGCCTCCCCCGTAACGTTTGGGGTGGGTGAAGAGCAGTTTGTGGTTATCGCCGCGGGTGAAAGCCTGATTGCATTCGGCCTACCCAGCGTGCAACAACCAAGCGGAAC
>JANMBK010000076.1:0-7608 GCA_031360365.1 Methylophilaceae bacterium | reverse complement strand
AACACAGCCTTGAATACCCCGCGCTTGGTAGAAGATAGGCCATCGCTGGCGGTATTACCGTTTGCCAATATTGGCAGTGATAACACTAAAGAATATTTTGCCGATGGCGTGGTAGATAGTTTAATTGCCATGTTTTCAAGGCTTTCAGGTTTGTTTGTCATCTCTAGGCAATCTGCTTTCTCTTATAAAAATACCAGCAAAACGTCCGAACAAATTGCTACCGAACTCGGTGTGCGTTATTTGTTAGAAGGCAGCGTGCAGCACGCGGGCAATCAAGTGCGGGTGACCGCGCAATTGGCTGATACAAAAAACGGCGGGCATATATGGTCTGACCGTTACGACCGTGAGCTTAAAGATGTGTTTGCCTTGCAAGACGAACTCACGCAAAGCATTGTCGGTGTGTTGCAAATTAAGCTAGATGGTGAGGAGGCCGCACTTTTTGGTGTGCAAGCCACCAACAGCATAGAAGCGCACGATACTTTGCTGCGAGGTATTGCGACACACAGAAAATACACGCAAAAAACCAGCAATGAAGCCATCGTGTTGTATGAAAAAGCCTTAGCGCTAGATCCTAACTATGCAGCGGCACACGCTTGGTTAGCCAGATTGCTGGCTTTAACTTGGTCACAAAAATGGAATGCTGATTGTGCGGTTTTGGAGAGTGCACTTTCACATGCACAGCGCGCTGCAGAGCTAGACCCACAGTCATCGTATGCGATTTCAATGTTAGGTTGGGTGCAGCTTTGGCGTAAAAATCGTGACGAATCAATTGCGCAATGTCGTCGATCAGTAGTGTTGGATCCTAATAATGCTGAAGCACATTTGTTCCTCTCGCTGGCATTATCTGCGGCTGGTTTAGGTGAAGAAGCCTTGTACTATGTAGAAAAAGCCAAACGATTTAGTCCAGTAGCGGACGCTTTGTATATGTTTGCCCATGCACAAAGTTATTTTGCACAAAAAAACTACGCTAAAGCCATTTCTATATTTGAGCAGGGCTGTGTTCTGAGCGAGAATTTTAAGCCTAATCATTTTTTTCTAATGATTGCTTATGATGTGATGGGCAGGCATGAGGAGGCACAAAAGAAATTTGAAACTCTTAGTGAATTGACTGGAAGTAGAACAGAAATGCCTAATGTGGTGATTTGGACCAATAAAGCATTAGCCCTGCAACAAGCAGAAGCATGGCAGAGAATTATTGCACGTTATGCTTAAAGATTTAAACCAAAAATAGATGCCCCAGCACCTGCATGGATATTGGCTTGCAGAGCAGGTGTTTTTAGTGTCTTTTAGCATTTAATTCTAATACTTAACTAAAGTGCCAAGCTCTGTTAGAATCACGCGTTCGCAAAATCAATAGAAATTAAAGGCAAAATCATGGCAGTTGTAACACTCAATAAAGCAAATTTTAAAGCCACTATAGAAAGCAATGCTTTTGTGATTGTTGATTTTTGGGCGCCGTGGTGCGAGCCTTGTGTGGCGTTTACACCGACGTTTCAAGCAGTTGCAGAGAATCATCCAGACATAGTATTTGGTATGGTGGATACAGAAGCTGACCCAGAAATTAGCGAATATTTTGAGGTAGCGCAAATTCCAGGCATTTTAATTATTCGTGACCAAGCGGGTATTCATACCCAAGTAGGTGAGATTGGCGCTGCCGCACTAGAAGAGATTATTAAATGGGCGCGTGCGCGCGATATGTCGGCAGTGCATGAGCATTACGCGACCGAAGCCCAAAAGAAACACTAATAAAAAACCCTTACAACTGTGAGCCAGCATTTGGCTTCCACAATTTGCTAAGCCACTATAGTGGCAAGCAAAGTGTGAAAGTCACTCAATTAGCAGCTTTTTTATGGGCATTGAAAATTAAAATCCACCCGTCGTTACAAACTTGTACACATAAAACACGCCCACAGCCATCATAATATACATGGGAATGTTGCCCGATTTTTTGCTTTCATTCGGGTTGGTAGATGACATCATGCGGTTGAGTAGCCACAGTGCAAAAATAATCACTGGGATAAACATCATGCGGGTGGTAGATTCGAACAACCAAGCAAATGCAGTTTTGAGCCAGCCGCCATCTTTAAAAAACTCCAAGCCAATGCCCACAAGGCCAATCAGCATCAACAGCATACCCACTACTGAAATAGTGGTTTTTAACGCCGTATCAGCTTTTATATCAGCGTTTTTTGCGTATTTGTTGGGATCTTTTTTTAGTGGTGCGGCCATGGTTAATTCCCTTGAGATTGGATAGCTAGTTTAGATACTAATTTTGGTTTAAATATTTAGCTGGGTCAACTGATTTACCCAAGCGCCTGATTTCAAAATGTAGTTTAGTCGCGTTGGCATCGGTGTTACCCATCTCGGCAATTTTTTGCCCTGCGACAACCGATTGGCCTTCTTTCACCACAATTTTGCTGTTGTGCGCATACACAGATAAATAAGTTTTGTTATGTTTAACGATGACTAATTTGCCATAACCGCGCAAATCTGAGCCGCTGTAAATGACCTTGCCTGCACTGGCTGCTTTAATGGCTTGGCCAGTTTCGCCTGCAATATCAATGCCTTTGTTGCTGGCCTCATTAAAGTTTGCGCTTATTTTGCCCTGCGTTGGCCACGCCCAAGTAATCGACTCATCGCCAGTAGCCGTCGTGTCAGCAGGCTTGGTTTCAGTTGGCTTGGTTTCTGTTGGTTTTATTTCAACAGACTTAGTCGCTAGTGTGCTGGCTTGATTGGGCACGCGATTCATTGCGGCTAAGCTATATGGCTCGCGCATGGCTTTTGGCTCGCGTAGCACAGGAGTAACTGCCGAGACAATAGGCATCTCGTTACCTGTGTTGTTGCCAACAACAGTTTTGGCACCCACAACAGCAGGCTCGCTTTTCATTGGGGTAATCACCACACCATCTTCAGATTTAATCGCATCTGCAGGAGGTAAAGTTTTGGTTTTAAAGCTGCTTAAATCTAACTTTTGACCAATATTAATCGGGTAGGGCGGGGCAATATTGTTGGCAATAGCAATCTCTTTGTAATCTACGCCATACTCTAAGCCAATGCCAAATAAGGTATCGCCCTTTTTCACAATATGACTGTCAGGCCGCCACTCCTTAGCCCCAGGCATTTTGTTATCTGGCGCTTTATTATCTATAGGTTTGCTTACTGGTGGTTTTGGCCTGCTGTCTGGCGTGCGGTCAATCACTGGCGCGGGTGGGTTGCTTTCGCAGGCAGCTAGTAAGGCGAATAAAAAAAATACAATAAAGCGCACTAACTTATCCCGCCCAATAAAGGCACAAATTTCACAGGCTCTAGTTTGGTTTGCTTGTAATCGTTTTCTAGTCGTTCAATCAAATGCAATATCTGCGTACTCGTGCCCACAGGGATTACCATGCGGCCGCCTACTGCCAATTGCGCTAGCAACTCTTGTGGCACATGGCTGGCAGCAGCTGTCACAATAATGCCGTCGAAAGGTGCGTATTCATTGAGCCCCAGGCTGCCATCGGCATGATCTAATTTTACGTTGCTGCATTTAAGTGTGCGTAAATTGCCACGCGCCTTCATCACCAGCGGTCGAATGCGCTCTACGGATAAGACCTCTTTCGCTACTTTTGACAGTATTGCTGTTTGATATCCGCAACCCGTTCCAATTTCTAACACTTTATTCAACTGTTTGCCGTTGCGTAAAATCTCGGTCATGCGCGCCACAATATAAGGCTGCGAAATAGTCTGTGCAAAACCAATCGGCAACGCAACATCTTCATAAGCGCGCGTAGATAGCGCGTCATCCACAAAAATATGTCGTGGAATCTCACCCATTGCGTGTAGCACCACTTCATCTTGAATGCCTTGCTCGCGCAGTCGTACCAACATGCGCTCTCTTGTTCTTAGAGAGGTCATGCCAATGCCAGCTTTGCTTGTAGAAGATTTGAGTAGTGTCATGGTTACTGATTAAGCCAATCTGTGATTTGCTGCATTTGGCTGTATTTAGTCAAATCGACTTGGATAGGCGAAATAGAAACTTGATTATTTGCAACCGCATAAAAGTCGGTGCCTTCTCCGCCGTCATTCGGTTTACCTGCTGCGCCCACCCAATACACCGTTTCGTTTCGTGGCGTTTTAAGCTGAATCACTGGGTCTGCCTTGTGGCGCTTGCCCAAGCGGGTGATGACTTTGCCTTTCAATTCATTGTAAGGCACATCTGGCACATTAATATTGAGTAGAGTTGGACCAGTAAAACCAGTTTTTTGGTAATGTTGCACCAGCTCCACTGCTATTTGTGCGGCACTATCAAAATGGGTGGCATTGTGTTGTGACATAGAAATTGCAAATGATGGAATATCTAGCAAATAGCCTTCCATGGCCGCTGCTACCGTGCCACTATAAATAGTGTCATCACCCATATTGGCGCCATCGTTAATACCCGAAATCACCATGTCAGGCATGCTATCCATCAATCCTGTTAGCGCAATATGCACGCAATCTGTCGGTGTGCCATTCACATAAAAAAACCCGTTGCTGGCTTTTTTTACACTCAAGGGCCTATCTAAAGTGAGCGAGTTACTGGCGCCGCTGCGGTTACGTTCTGGAGCAACTACGGTAATCTCGGCAATTTTTGCTAAATGCTCAGCTAAAATATTCAGGCCTGGCGCAAAGTAGCCATCGTCGTTAGACAGTAGTATTTTCATACGGGATTAAAAGTCAGAATTTTCATGCTTTTATTATAAAGGATGGCGGCTTTATTGCGGCAGCTGTCTTGTGAGTTTGGCGTAATAAATTGTACAAGTAAAAAATATGACAGAAAGCACAACTTCTATCATCGCCAATTTTGCAGATAAACCTGTGTCAGACCAAGCGCGCACCACGCCTTCGGTAAAATATAGCAAAATAAACATGCTAGCCCATTGATAGGTGTAGCGGCGGCCTTTGAGAATGCCAAATAATGGCAATAATAGTGGCAGTGTTTTTAATATCAGAAATGAGCCGTTTGGCTTGAAGGGCGCAAGTATGCTTTCCCAAGCTAGACATAAAAAGATTAAAGTAACTAGGCTAGAGCCTGCACCAATTCTTAGTGCTGGCAATATACGCAAGGCTTTTCCAAGAGATTAAGTTCCAAGTTTTAACGCCGTTTCAGCCAAGCGCTTGCCCAGCGCCATGCACAGTTTTTTCTCATCTTCTGTGATTGGCTTATCATCCATTGTGCCTCCAACATGGCTAGCGCCATATGGCGTGCCGCCACTTTGCGTACTGGATAGTATCGGCTCTGAATAAGGTAAGCCTACTATCAACATACCGTGGTGCATTAGCGGCAACATCATTGTAAGCAAAGTTGTTTCATTACCGCCGTGCATGCTACCTGTACTAGTAAATACACAGGCAGGCTTGCCAATCAGGGTGCCTTTTAACCATAAACCAGCTGTGCCGTCTAAAAAATATTTCATCGGCGCCGCCATATTGCCAAAGCGGGTAGGGCTACCTAACGCAATGCCTGCGCACTCTTCCAAATCTTGAAGTTCTACATAGGGTGCGCCACTGGCAGGAATATCAGATTCAGTTGCTTCACAATTTGCTGAGACCTTTGGCACAGTTCGTACACGCGCTTTTGTACCTGTAACGCTTTCCACGCCGCGCGCAATCAGCTGCGCCAGTTCTTTAACAGCGCCGCCTTGGGAGTAATAGAGGACTAGGATTTCGGTCATTTCTTAGTTTTTTCTCTTATCAGTATTCTCATATTATCTCTGACAACTTCAAATAACTCGATTGCCGAAACAAGGTCACTCAGTTTTTTGTACCCATATGTCCGCGGGTCAAAATCAGTCGCCTGCTTCTCAATGCTGCTACCTACGCCACCCAGTTGCGCCCACCCTGTTTCGTCCGAGGCTATTTCAATTGCTGAACGTAATAATGCAATTAGTTTTTTATTAGCTATTAATTCTTGTGAAGTTTTCTTAATGATAGGTACAAGTGTGCTTGCTTCTGAAGCTGAGGTGTTACTGGCCTTTGTTTCAACAATAGCTTTTGATTTATCTTGTGCCGGATTGTAGATATTTGTATCAGTTGCTTTGTTTTGTAACAGGTTTTCAATGTATATAAATTTATTGCAAGCTGCTCTTAAAGATTCTGGTGTTTTCCTTTCTCCAAAACCATAAACTAGCTTACCAGACTCGCGAAACCGAATGGCAAGCCGAGTGAAATCGCTATCGCTAGAAACTATACAAAATCCATCCAATGGCGCGGTATAAAGCAAATCCATCGCATCTATAATCAATGCACTATCAGTTGAGTTTTTACCTTTTGTATTCGCGTATTGCTGCATGGGTTGAATGGCGTGTTTAGGCAATACTTCTTTCCAGCGGCTTAGCTGGTTTTGTGTCCAATCACCATAAATACGCCTTACGCTTGCATCACCGAATTTAGATATTTCTTCAAATAGTTCATCAATAATATCGATTACTTTGAAGGTGTTATCAGCATCTATTAGAACCGCGAGACGCGGATTATTCTTATCAGTAATCAACGCAGCAGTTCCTCATTTTAATTAATTCGCTTTACTAAATCTGTCGCTTTGCCAATATAACTAGCAGGTGTCATTTCTAGCAGTGCTTGTTTGGCATCTCCAGGAATTTTTAGCGTTTGTATAAATGCGTGTAGCGACTCTTTATTAATGCCGCCTTTGCCGCGCGTCAGTTCTTTAAGTTGCTCATAAGGATTTTCAATGCCATAACGGCGCATCACCGTCTGAATCGGTTCAGCTAGTACTTCCCAGCTATTATCTAAATCCTCGGTTAATTTTGCAGCATTAATTTCTAGCTTATTCAAGCCGCGCAAGCAGGAATCGTAACCCAATAACGTATAGCCAAACGCTACGCCCATATTGCGTAACACGGTGGAATCAGTTAAGTCACGTTGCCAACGGGATATAGGTAATTTTTCGGCCATATGCCGTAATACTGCATTCGCTAAACCCAAATTACCTTCACTGTTTTCAAAATCAATAGGGTTGACTTTGTGCGGCATGGTAGATGAGCCGATTTCACCAGCTTTTACTTTTTGTTTAAAGTAACCGACTGAAATATAGCCCCAAATATCACGATTCAGGTCAATTAGAATAGTGTTGATGCGGCTTAAGCAATCGTAAAGCTCTGCCATGTAATCGTGTGGTTCAATTTGAATGGTCATTGGGTTGTAAATTAAACCCAAATTTTCGACAAACTGTTTGGCAAAACTTTCCCAATCAAAGTGAGGGTAGGCGGATAAATGTGCGTTAAAATTGCCCACTGCGCCGTTAATCTTGCCAAGTACCTCGTTGTTTTTTAGCTGCTTTTGTTGGCGCTGCAAGCGATAAACGACATTGGCAAGCTCTTTGCCCATGGTGGTGGGTGATGCGGTTTGGCCGTGTGTGCGCGCCAGCATTGGTGTGTCAGCGAGTTCGTGTGAAAGCTCAGTTAGTCGCGTAATTAAATCGGCCAAAAATGGCAACATCACCGTATCGCGCGCGTTTTTTAACATTAAGCCGTGCGAGAGGTTATTGATGTCTTCTGAGGTGCAAGCAAAGTGGATAAATTCACTGGCTTTTTTAATCTCATTATTGCTGTCGAACTTTTCCTTCAACCA
>JANMBK010000074.1:0-1895 GCA_031360365.1 Methylophilaceae bacterium | reverse complement strand
GGGCCAATAATGCCAACAATGGCGCCTGCTGGAATACTGAAGCTCAAGTTATCCATTAGCAAGCGGTCTTTAAACGCTTTGCTCACGCCGTTAAATTCAATCACTTGGTCACCCAAACGCTCACCTGCGGGGATAAAAATCTCCTGTGTTTCGTTACGTTTTTGATATTCGGCGCTGGCCAGCTCTTCGTAGCGCGCAATACGCGATTTACTTTTGGCTTGGCGCGCTTTTGGGTTTTGGCGCACCCATTCTAGCTCGGTATTCAGTGCTTTGCGACGTGATGATTCTTGTGTTTCTTCCAACGCCAAACGCGCTTGCTTTTGGTCTAACCAGCTTGAGTAATTGCCTTTCCACGGAATGCCGTGGCCGCGATCTAACTCTAAAATCCACTCGGCTGCGTTATCTAAAAAATATCTGTCATGCGTAACTGCGACCACGGTGCCGGGAAAGCGCACCAAGTATTGCTCTAACCACTCCACCGATTCTGCATCTAAATGGTTAGTAGGTTCGTCTAGCAGCAACATATCGGGTTTTGATAATAGTAATTTGCACAAAGCCACACGGCGTTTTTCACCGCCAGAAAGCGGGCCAATTTTGGCATCCCACGGCGGCAAACGTAGCGCATCGGCCGCAATTTCTAACTGCGTGGTTAAATCGCTGCCGCTGGCGGCAATAATGTTTTCCCACTTGGCTTGCTCTTCTGCCAGCTTGTCGAAATCGGCATCTGGCTCTGCATAGGCCGCGTAAACCGCTTCTAACATGGCTTGCGCCTGCATCACCTCACCCATACCACTTTCTACTTCTTCGCGCACGGTTTTAGTTGCGTCTAGTTGCGGCTCTTGCGGCAAATAGCCAATATTCATATTAGGCTGCCATTGCACTTCGCCTTCAAATTCTTTATCGGCCGCCGCCATAATGCGCAACACGGTAGATTTACCCGAGCCGTTTAGCCCTAACAAACCAATTTTTGCGCCAGGGAAAAACGATAAAGAAATATCTTTAATGATAGTTTTTTTAGGTGGGACGATTTTGCTGACGCGCAGCATAGACATTACATATTGAGCCATGATAAAACTTTGCAAATTTGAAAAGTGAAAGCTTAACAGAAACTAGCACTTGCAAGCTACAAGGTATAATGCAAGCCATACAATTCGTTGAACATAACATCATGGCAACTATTTTGGAATCGCGCGATGGCGCTTAAATCCACTATCTACAAAATTGACCTGAACATCGCAGATATGGACAGGCAATATTATGGCCAGCACAATTTAACGCTGGCCAAACACCCATCAGAAACGGATGAGCGCGTGATGGTGCGACTGATTTCATTTACGCTTTTTGCCAACGAGTCACTGATATTCGGCAAAGGCTTAAGCGACGACGACGAACCAGATTTATGGCAAAAAGATTTAACAGGTGCTATACAACTTTGGATAGACGTTGGCCTGCCAACCGAAAAAGATATTCGCAAAGCGTGCGGAAAATCAGCCCAAGTAGTAGTGATGCTGTATGGCGGCAGAATTGCCGATATGTGGTGGGCAACTAATAGCAAAGGCTTGCTAAAACTGAACAATTTAACCGTGATTAACCTGCCCGAAACGTCAAGCTTGGCACAGCTTGCAGCAAAGAGCATCAACATAGCTTGCACCGTTCAAGATAGTGAAATATTAGTCAGCCATGACACAGGCAGCTTTACAATTACACCTGTGATTTTAAAACAAGTAAGTGCTTACTAACACTTAAAACACTTATTTTATATGTCCTGAGAACCAATATCCATGCGGCTTCTAGGGCATATATATTAATGTTTATTGCTCAAAAAATGGTCTTAGTTATTTTTTCTGTACCTGTAATTAAATCTTCAATATCATCATTACTTGGTTCTTTGGTTT
>JANMBK010000071.1:0-10594 GCA_031360365.1 Methylophilaceae bacterium | reverse complement strand
GCCGCTGTGAATATTGGCTATATCACCTTCAATTGGCGGCTCAGGGGCGTCAAAAATCCAAGTGATGGTGCTTTCGGTAATAGGGTCAAATGGTAATTTACGAATGTATTTTTTATCCACTAAATCATCGAGTGTTTTAGGATATTGCCCCGTATCGGCATAAAACTTATCTAAACTTTCACGTAAAATGTTTAAATCTTGCTTTAAGGTGGCCTCTTTAGCGTGCTCTAAACTACTAAAATATTTTGGCACTGCAAGCGTTAACAATAGCGCCAGAATAGCCAGCACCACTAGCAGTTCGACTAATGTAAAACCATGTGTAAAGCTCCGCGTTAATTTTTGCGTAAACCCTAAAAATTTTTGAAGCTTACCACTTTGCATAGGGCACACCATTAATACCAACTTGCTGGCTTTGTGAATAAACATCGAATACATCTGCGCCTGGTGTAGGGTTGGCAGCATCACTTTTATAGCTACGCAAGCCCCAATTGTTTGGCAATTCATCGATATTGTTTTTATCAACAGGTGACATTGGATCGAGTGGAATTCTACGTAAAAATTTTATTTTATTTTTATTCGCGTCTTTTTCATCGGTTACACCGTTTACCAATATGGCTAAATCTGCTGGGTAACCCGTTTCATCAATACTTTTTTTGATGCGACCATCATCAGCAGCTTTTTTATAAGCATCGATGGCCTCACGAATTTGACGCAAATTTGCCCGCAATTCGTTTTCTTTACTGCGTTGCACACTCATTTGCAGCATAGGCATAGCCGCACTGGCTAAAATTGCCAAAATAGTGACCGTGATAATCAGTTCTATTAATGTAAAGCCTTTAGTACATTGGTTAGCGTGCTTTGTCATGGCGTATTGGCAGGACTGACCGTTTGAGGTGCAACTGGTGGCTGCGGTTGTTGACTAGGTAAAAACGTTGAGCCGTCTGGGTTGAGGCTAGTATCAGGTTGTACTGCTGTGTCCACTGGTGGCTTTACTAGTAACTCAACTGGCGATTCTGTTGCCGGTGTTGCTTGTTCTATTTTAGGTATTTCTTGATTATTATTGAGCTCTAATTGCCGCAAACGCATTTGCTCAGGCACTCTATTTTGCGGGCTTTCCGATCCATTGCTTGCTGGCAAATTAATTTGCGGTTTATCCGTAATCAAGCTTTCAGTCCCCGACCAATACTCCGCTATTTCAGCTTGAGGTGGGCTAATATTAACGATAATTCTAGGGGTTATCGCCAATACAATTTCAGTTTTACTTTTTCTATCCTCTTGGTTAGAAAATAAGCGTCCTAATAATGGAATATCCCCAAGCCCAGGTACCTTACTCGCATTTTTACGTTCATCGTCCAAAATTAGTCCTGCTAAAACTTGTGTTTCACCATTTTTTAAACGTAAAACGGTATTCGCGTTACGCGTACCAATGGTAAAAACAGTTGCGCCATTTCTGGTGATTGTTCTTTCACCTAACGAGCTAACCTCCAAGCCTATTTTAATGTTGACAAAATCATTTAAGGTAATCCGCGGCTCAACATCTAGCTTTAGGCCAACATCTACATATTGCACGTTCTCCGAAATGCCAACATTAGCGGTTGAAGTAGTGGTGATAATAGGCACTTTATCGCCCACTAAAATCTTCGCTTTTTCGTTATTTTTAACGCGTATTCTAGGGTTAGATAATAAATTGACATCGCCGTTTAATTTTCTGAAATTTAACGCTGGATTAGGCGAGACGTCAAAGCGATTTTTTTTAGTGTTTAACAAGCCTTCGAGGGTTAATTGTGTTGCGGTGTTAATTGTGGAGCTGGCGATTACGCCAGTAGCCGAGGTAACCGTAGTAATGGGAATTAAACTATTTAATGCAATGCGGCTAGGAAATTCAATACCCAATTCTTGCAAGCGGCTACGGCTTACTTCGAGCACCTCAATTTCTAACATTACCTCGGGGTCTTCTAAGTCGTTGGCGGCCACTAATTTTTCTGCGACTCTGATTACCTCTGGTGTGTCACGCATCACCAACATATTCAGTCTATCATCCACAAAAATATCTTTTGTTTTAAGCATTGTTTTAATTAAAGCGGCTACCTGTTTGGCGTTAGTGTTGGTAAAATAAAAACTGCGTATCATTAAATCTTGGTAATCTTTTAACTTAATTTGCGTGTTGGAATATACCAATGCAGTGTTTTCAGATAAGACCTTTTTCTTTAAACCATTGCTGGAAAGCACCATTTCAATAGCGTCTTCAATACGAGCTTTTTTAATGAATATAGTGGCTTTTGTATCGGGCTTAATGTCTTTATCTAAAATAAAATTAATGCCAGTGGCACGCGATAACGCTTCAAACACAACTTTAATATTGGCATCCCGTAGCTCTAATGTGACGGGTCTATCAAATGCGGGTTTAAGTTTAGGTGGTGCGGCCTTTTTTGATGATAACTGTTCGTCAATTTTTGCCTGTAAATTAATTGCGTCTACTTGTTGTGGGTTCTCAACCAATACTTCATGCACCAACTCTTCAGCCGCTTCAGGCTGATTATTTATTATCAACTCGTTGGCTTTTTCAAGTTTTTTAAGTTGTGCTACTACTCGCTGAACAGCAGCTTTGCCGCTAATTGCACTGGGATCCTCTGGAGATAAATTTAAAATTCTATCGTAAAAGCTGATAGCTAATTCATAGTCACCTTTCAACCTAGCTTGCTCGGCCTGCGCTGATAATTGCCTTACTGCCAGCTCTTTTGTTACCAGTAAATTTTTTCTTTGCATTGTAGCCTCAGGCTGCAAATCTAAGTTTTTCTGGGCTGATGTCACCTTAGCTTCTGGCGTATCACCTTTAATAGTCGATTTTTCCCAAGGGGCAAAGGCGCAAGCGGATAGTTGCGTTAATACAACCATTAAAAAAATATTGTTAAACGTACTTATAGCTGACTGTATTGTGTTTTTTAATGTCATGCATCCACCCTTAATTAAAGTATTAATTCTTCTGATACTGACTGGTTTGTTTCTAAATCTATCATTGGTACCGAACCAGTTGGAACTGTAACTGCTGGTACTGTAACTGCTGGTAATGTACCTGTTGGATCTATAACTGTTACAGCTGATGCATTTGTTGCAGACTTAGATAATATCTGAGGCAGATTTAAGGGCAAATAAGTTAAACGCAGTGAGTTTGCATCTTCGGCATCTAAACGCCAATACTGGTCGATTTTTTCACCCTGAAGCACAGAAAACAATCGTCCATTGGCCATTAAAAACACTTGCGTGCCTTTTGGTGTATCTTCCAATTTCCCCATATATGTAAAAGGTGCTACAGGCGCAACAGGTGGCGGTGTTGGCAATCGTCTAGTTTTTTTAATTTGCGGCACTTCAAGCCAAGAATGCGCTTCAAATAAATTGGCTGGTTGGCTAATGCTTCGCTCACGCTTTAATTTTTGCCAAGGAATAAGGTTGTTATTAGTGTTTGTTGCCATTAGCCTACTTAAAGGCGAAACCTCGTTTTGGCTACCCTTGTTTTCAACAGTTTGTTTTTTTTTGCTTGAATTTTGTATGTTTTCGCCTAGTGTTTTTGTTTGCTCACTCAGTTCAATAGTGTCAACTTCGCTTGCCTTGTCGCTATATAAAGCAGTCCACACGCTTAGAACAATTGCTATTAAAAGTAGTAGCATCAACCATTTGTTAGAAGATTTAGCCGTATTTTTTGCGGCTAGATTGTTCACCACGAATCTGCCTGCAACAACAGCACAAATACCAATCTCGCTTCTACTGTAGGACTAAGCGAATTCTCACGCTTAATTTGTAAATCGCTTAAAACCAATGCCGGTATTAGAAACATGACCTCTGCAACAAACTGCCGTATTTGTGTGTATTGCCCTACAACTGGCAGCACAATTTCATAACGAGAAAATTGGCTCGGTTTAGTTTTAGTTAATTTTTGTGCAGTCAATTTATAATCACCACGGTTTAACACTAGGCGCTGTTTTAATGCGGTTTCTGAAATTAAATTTAACCATTGCGGCAAACCCGCGCCTTCGGGAAACGTGGCATAAAATTGAGCTATATCTTCTGTGGTGGTTTGTTGCGATGCCTGATTTATTTTAGCCTGACTGCTCATAATGGGCGCAGCTTCACTATGGCTAAGTTGATATTGAATCATATTAACTTTTTGCTGACTTATTTTTTGATTCAGCGAAGTAAATTGACTCACATAAAATAGACCGCAACTAAGCAAAACAGCAAAACCAAGCAAGCCAAAAATGCCTAATTTTTTAGCAGAATTAGTGATTAACCAAGCCGCATAATGTACATTTAGCTTAGTCATTCTGTTTGTAATTCCCATTGCGCAAATACGCTGAAGTTAACTGGCTTAGCTGGATTTAACGTATCTATACTATGTTTTTGTAGATAAACTTGGCTAAGCATTGGCTGCTGTTCTAGTTGCTTAATATATTGCAGCACTGTTGCCAAATTTTTGGCTTGCCCAGCCAACAAAACTTGCTGTTTTTTGTAGTTTGGTTCTAAGTTTAGCAGCGCAATATTTTTCATATTAGCTTGCTCAATAGCCAATAACAACTCATTCCATGGGGCTGTTAGCGCGTTTACTGACTCTTGTACTTGTTTAAGCTCATCAGGCGCAATTGACTGTGCCTTTTCAGATAATTTAGCCGGGACAGACTGCTGCTTGTGTTGCTCTAGTATTAAGCTGTTTTCTAGGTAGGTGTTTTGTTGGCTTTGGTAAGACCGCCATGTAAACGTAGCCACCAGCAAACTTAACAAGAGCACCAATAAACCCAGCCAGTTGATGCTTGTTAAAGCAAAAAAAGGTTGCGGAATAAAATCTAAATCCAATTTTTGATTCATGCCATTGCCCCTAATTTGGCTAAGCGCATACTTGTTAATGCGCCATTATTATTTTGCTCAATATAATTAATATGCCAACCTTTAATACCTAATAAGGGCGTGCTTTTAAATTGAGGCGCATAAATTAAAACCTCTCGATGCGTTGCATTGCCTAGTGTATTTTCACGCAATAACAATTGATTTAATTCAGCCTGCCAATCATGGTGTATTATTTGCGTGCACAATTGTTGAATTTGTCCTTTATGCAGATTTAGGAGTGTGATGCGGCCAATTTCTATAAGGGCTAGATAGCCTGTAGCTTTTAATAACTGTTTGCTTAACCCATTCACTGCATGCATTAAATACGGGGTTATGCTGATGAGTTTTAATTGATGTTTAGAAGCAATTTTTTTTAAATTCTCTAATAATTTTTTATCTATAGCCGCCACCATGGTGGGACGACTTGGCGCAGCATCGTCACATTTTAATTGCCAACCATCCGCTGTTGATCCGTGTAATTCGCGCAGGGCAGCATTTGCGTAAGCATTTTTTTCTGCGCTGCTCATCATTATTGCTTGTGCGGGCAATAGTAAATAGCGAGCAAAATCGCTACTTAACACCACCTGTAGTTGGGTATTGGGCTTTGGTTCTATTAAAGCTAAACGAATATCTAGCTGATTGATAGTTTGTTGCCAAACAGGTGCATCTATTATTTGTTGCTGTGTAATTAAGTCATTTTTACTGGGTACGCCATTGCCCAAGCCATTCTCTAAACCATTGGAATAATCAACAACAGTTATGCTATCTGTGCTGAGTAAAACCAACAATCGGTTTTGCCTTAGCAAATTAGCTGGTAATAGGTTAAGCAACGAACGTAACACGATTGATTTCTTGTAAAGTGGTTATGCCATCGCCTACTGCTTCTAATGCGGCCTCACGAATAGTGCGCATACCGCTACGTTTAGCAGCTTCTTTAAGCTTGCGAATGGGCTCGCGTGCCACAATCATTTCGCGCAATTCATCATTTAAAATAAGCAGCTCCGCCACCGCTTTACGACCACGATAGCCTGTGCCACGGCAATGGCCACAGCCTTTAGCAAACTTAAATTGCATAGTAGCCGCCATACTAGGGGTTATGCCAGAGTCTTCTAGCAATTGCGCATCGGGTTGAACCTCTTCGGCGCAGTGTAGGCAAATGGTGCGAATTAAACGCTGCGCCATAATACCGTTCATGGCTGCAACAAAGTTATAAGGATCTACGCCCATGTGCATAAAGCGCCCAATCACATCTAACACGCTATTGGCATGCACGGTTGTGAATACCAAATGTCCTGTTAATGCCGCCTGTACGGCAATTTGTGCGGTTTCAGCATCCCTAATTTCACCAACCATAATTTTATCTGGATCATGGCGTAAAATTGAGCGTAAACCGCGGGCAAAAGTAAGGCCTTTTTTTTCATTGACTGGAATTTGCAATACCCCAGGCAATTGATACTCAACGGGGTCTTCAATGGTGATGATTTTGTCGTGCCCCGTGTTCACTTCAGAAATAGCAGCATATAAAGACGTTGTTTTGCCACTACCAGTAGGGCCAGTGACTAAAACCATGCCATAAGGCTCCTTGGCTAATTTGCGAAATTGACTGATAATTTTGGCATCAAAACCTAATGCTTGCAGGCTTAATCCCTGCGCCTCATCTGACAGCGCTTTTCTATCTAACACACGTAGCACGGCATCCTCACCAAACACACTGGGCATAATCGATACGCGAAAATCGACCTCGCGACCTTGCACCACCACTTTAAAACGCCCATCTTGTGGAATGCGTCGCTCGGCAATATCTAGCTGCGCCATCACTTTGATGCGCGATATGGCTTGATCGGCATTGTCCCCACCTTGCAAGCCACCAACGTTTGCAATTACACCATCAATACGGTATTTAATCGCCAAACTTGTACCCGCACATTCAAGGTGAATATCGCTAGCACCTATTTTTAAGGCATCATAAAGTGTGGAATTAATCAGCTTGATAATAGGATTAGTATCTTCGTTAATCGATTTTAACGATAAAGGTGCCACTGCTTCATCGGCTTCTGTATTGCCACTATGCGTAGCGCCCTGCAAGCCATCCATCGCGCGCATGGTTTCTTCATGGCGTGCTAAATATGCAGCTATATCTGAGCTATGTGCAAGTTGCCAAGTGAAAGGTTGCTTAATATATTCTATTGCCCAATCTTGCAAGGATTCATTAAATGGATCTGCAAAAACTAAAATTAATGAGGATTTATTTAATGCAGGCTCACCAGATTGTTCAGAAAAATTTTCACCTGTATAAAAAGCTAAGCATTCTTTTTGTTGCGCAATAGAAAATGGAACAATGTCAAAAGCGGCAGTTAACGTATGCAAATCTTTCATACTGGCTGCAGAAAAATATAATGCCGTACTTAATGCCTGTATAAATTCTTCTTGATTACACGCAAACATTTCTTCTAACACCGCGATGGTTTTGCGCTGTTGTTGGCGTGCTTGTACCTTTGCCTGTTTGATTAAATCCGCATTTAAAATGCCTGGTTGCACAATACTTGGCTGTAATTGACTTGCTGGCAATTTATTAGCGGGTAATTGAAGGCTTGCATTCATTATTGAATATTACCCGCTAACTCAAAAATTGGCATGTATAGTAATAACACAACTACACCAATTACAAGCCCAATAAATAGCATGAGGATTGGCTCAAAAAGCCGTGTAAACCAATCGATCCAGCGCGATAGTTCCTCATCATAAAATGCAGCAATGCGCTCCATCATGTCGCCAATTCTTCCGCTGCGCTCGCCCACACGCAACATACGAACCGCTATCGGCGTGCTTAATCCCGCTTGTTCCATGGCCACAGAAATAGTCTGGCCTTCGCTAATAGCAGTAGTAGCTAGCTGCATATTATTTTGTAAGCCAGCATCTAATAAGCCTGACACCGACTGCATAGAGGCTAAAATAGGGGTGCCACCTTTTAACAACATACCCAGTGTGCGATAAAATCGTGCTAACTGATAAGTGCGCAACCGCTTACCCAAAGCAGGTATGCGCCAAATAAGCTGGCTCATCCATTTTCTAGCCACTGGCCTTGTTAGCGCGTAAGCCATCGCTGTAATCCCCAATAGGAATGCCATCAAAAGTTCTTTACCATGACTTTCTAAAAAAACGCCCCAAGCCAATAACACCTGTGATAAAAATGGTAAATTTCCGCCTGTATCTTCATAAATACGGCTAAATTTAGGTACCACAAACCCTAGTAAAAATATAATCACTAAACTGCCTACCCCAAGCAACAAAATGGGGTAAATTGAGGCACTGACTATCTTCTTTTTTACCAGCCCTAGTTGCTGCTCGTAGCTGACATAGCGACTTAGAGCTTCTGCTAAATCCCCTGTTTTTTCACTGGCACGCACCGTAGCTACATATAAAATCGGAAATGTATTCGATTGCTGTGCTTGTAACTCTAATGCTGCTGAAAAAGTTTGGCCTTGATAAAGCGATTGTAGTAGCGCATCTAGCGTTTGCTTAATGTCCAGCCGCTGTTCTTTTTCAGCTAACGTTTCGATGGCTTCAACTAAGTTAAGGCCAGCATCTAGTAAGGCCAGCAATTCTTGACTAAATAAGGCTAACGGAAAGGCTGGGTTTTTGCCTTTAAACAAGGCTCTAGATAAAGCCTTTGCCGCAATTGGTGTATAACCTTTGGCTTTTACAAGCGCCATTGCATGGTCAGCGTGCATTGCCGTTATATTAAGAAGCACCATATCTCGCCCATGCACTGCTTTTACTTGAAACTCCATGATTGATTAATTACCAGCTCACTACATCTTCAGACTCTTTATCGCCACCCAGCTGCGCATCTTTGCCGAAGGTATAAAGATCAAAATCACCATGTTCACCAGGCGATTTATAAAAATAAGGCTTATCCCATGGGTCGTTTGGAATATTTTTTTTAAGATAAGGTCCAGACCATTTTGACTGATTGCCAGGATTTTTATAAAGCGCTGCTAAGCCTTGTTCGGAGCTTGGGTAATTGCCTGTGTCTATACGATATTGGTCTAAGGCTTTGCCGAGCGCATCTATTTGTGCTTTTGCCGTTTTGGTTTCAGACTTACCAATTTGCTCAAAATACTTAGGGCCAACATAACCTGCCAATAAGCCAATAATCACCATAACCACTAGTAATTCAAGCAGCGTGAAACCTTGAATTTTAATGCTGATAAAACTGTTTTTTTTAAAATTTAACAACATTGTATTTTAGTGAACTCATATATAAATGACGATTTTAGTTTAGCTGGTTTTCATTAACGTTTCAAACGTTTTTAATAATCTTAAAGCTATAACAAAGTAATTAAAATTTAAAATAGTGTATGTTCGGTAACGAACATACAAATAAATTAACGCATGTCAGTGTGAACATAATTAATATAAATAAATTTATTATAATTTTGAATCTAAAACTAGTTAAATTAAGTATATTGATTTGCATGACATTAGTTTTAATCCTTTTTTTAATTTTTTATTATCGCGGAGGCAACATGCTTTACAGAAATTCGAAACTTGCTTTAAGTTTATCGCTAGCAACCATAATTGCAACAACATTTGCATTACCTGCATTGGCTTCAAGTCATCGTGAAGCACCATTTATTACTCAGATGCCAAAAGTTGATGGTACTGATTTTTACATGTTTAAAAGCTACGAAGCAAACAAAACAGAATTTGTTACTTTAATTGCTAATTATGTGCCATTGCAAGATGCTTACGGCGGTCCAAATTATTTCATGATGGATCCTAATGCCTCTTATGAGATTAGAATTGATAATAATGGTGACTCTATTGCAGATTTGCTTTTTCAATTTAGATTTACCAATACTAATAAAGATGCAAAATTCGATGGCGTTTCCATCCCGTTAGTTGTAAGCGGGCCTGGTATTTCAGCTATTAATGATGCTAATGCAAATGTGCGTGAAACTTACTCCGTCAATGTAGCAAATTACAATAAAGGTCAATTTAATCAATTAAGGCCAGTTACACAGGTTGGTACCAACAGCAAAACTTTTTTTAAACCACTGGATAATATTGGTAACAAAACAATCCCTGACTATGCGGCGTATGCAGGGCAGCATATTTACGATGTAAATATTCCAGGCTGCGCTACCCCAGGTCGCGTTTTTGTTGGTCAGCGCAAAGAGTCATTTGTAGTTAATTTAGGTGAGACATTCGATTTAATCAACTTAAACCCATTAGGTGCAGAAACTGGCGAAAAAAATGATTTAGAGGACAAAAACGTAACCAGCATCGCCATGGAAGTGCCAACTGTTTGTTTGACCGCGGGCACTGAGCCAGTAATTGGCGGATGGACTACTGCGAGACTTCCACAAACCCGTGTCTTAAATGACAACCCCAACTTCTTCAGGTCATCTGTAGAAAACGGTACATTCACGCAAGTATCGCGTTTGGGTATGCCTTTAGTTAACGAAGTGATTATTGGTTTAAAAGATAAAGATAAATTTAATAAAAGCAAACCCATTAACGATGTACGTGATTTTGGAAGCTACATTGTTAACCCTACTTTACCTAAGTTAATTGCAGCATTATTTCCCGTCGCAGAAGTACCAAGTTTCCCTCGTACTGATTTGGTATCCGCTTTTGCAACCGGTATTAAAGGTCTTAACCAACCTGCCAATGTGAAACCGGGTGAAATGGTGCGTTTAAACACAGCCATACC
>JANMBK010000068.1:0-2159 GCA_031360365.1 Methylophilaceae bacterium | reverse complement strand
GTATAGCGTCATAAGGTCTTTCTGAAACAGTTGTTTCTGTTCCATGCTCGTTAATATACGCATAGCTAAAAAATGATTTTAGCCTATCAGCTGCGAAAAATGTCACCATGGTTCCGCCTTTTTCTTCGATGCGCATACCCCAAGGTCCAATCAAACTTACATCAAAAAACTCTCTAATCTGAATAGGGAGAACTTCATAGTCATCAATGTATCCTTTGTCATCAACAACATCTTTTCCGAAAAGGCTTTTTACTTTTGAAATGATTGATTGTATATACATTCATATTCCCCTCGAAGTTTTACTAGAAAACACAGCAAACCAATAAATTGATATCTTCAATAATATTACCCCTTCAAACTCTTACTTACCACTTCAAATACGTCATTCGATAAATTCGGCATCTCTAATATCGCTAGCAAGGCGGCTTATATGTGCGCTTGTAGTTGCTATGTGTGTTTCTACTCTCTAAATGGTTGGGCTTTTAACCAGATATTTATGGCTAAAACTGCATATAGCTTAGGCGGTTACTACAATCTCGCCGCTGCTAGTTTTACCTAAATTATCATGCCAAGTCAGGCTAATTTTATCGCCAATTTTTGCGCCATCTACATAGCAAGTTAAGTAAGGGTTTTTAGCGATGCCTGTGCCGCATTGTATTTGCATAATCGGTTTGCCATTTAGCGTTAAATCAATCAACTGAATAAAATGTGCAGGAATGATTTTATCGAAATCGTCATTGCCGCGGCCGGTGTGCATAGGGTGGATGATAATAGCCTTAACCTCAGTAACATTATCCTTTAGCTTGGCGCGCAGTTTCATACTGCTTTCAAACTTTTCATTGGCACTACCACCTCCGCCACAACCATTTTCTAACACTTGCACATTTTTGCTGGCAGTAAAATATTTTCCATCGGCTTTTACAACCACTTTAATATCCGATGTTTCAGCCATTTTAATCCGCGTTGTCAACTTGGCTTGCGTGCCTTTTCCTAGCATGCAATTGGCAATCAACGGCGTCGGGTTTTTCTCTACAAAAATGGCAATGGCTTCTACATTTGCAATATTAGCCTCAATTTCCACTTGCACAATGGCGCCATTTTCTGCACGGTCTGGGGCAGTGATGCTGATATTGCTGCTGGCTATTTCACCATTAATTTCTAATTTTTTCTCAGCGTCATCTAATATTTTGGCATCAAATGCCGCCTTATTCCACAAGGCTGCCAGCACACTTAAAGGTAACATCAATAACGAAGTTGCGACACTTAACATGCCTAAAAAATCTCTACGCTTCATCTAACTCAGTCTCTCATCAGCTAGTTTTTCATTCTCTTGCAAACGGCGAAAATCTTTTAGACGCGCGTCCACAATCGACTGTTCGTAAAAATTACCATCTTTGGCTTTTGCGGCAAACTCCATCTGCTCTATGGCTTTTTTTAAATTATATTTGCGAAAATATGCCTCACCCTGCGCTTGAAAGCCCAACAATTTTTTGTTTTTTGCAGTATAAGCTTTGGCCAATAGCTCATAAAAATAAGCATCGCTGGGGTACATCGCCTTTTTATCCTGCACCAGTTTAATGGCGCTATCAGGCTGGTTAATCGCCAAAAAATGCTCGGCATAGCCGTAAATAAGTGAGCGATGCTGCGGATATAAACTCAACGCTTTGGCATATTGGCTGGCGGCGGCTTGCGGGTTATTTTTTGCCACTTCTAAACGCGCTGCTAAGTTTTCAATAAAAGCATGTTTAGGCGCATTTTTTCTTAACCATTGCAGTTCATTTGCACTACCTTTTAAATCATTTTTGCGCAACATGGCCAACGCCAAACCATAATGCTCCGCTGCTTCGCTGGCAAAACGCCGTTCTTTAATATTGTCGGTAAATTGATCTATCGCGCCTTGTGCCAAGCCCTCACCCGCGCGTAATTTAGCCTTAACCAAATTAAAATCATAGCTATCGGCCACTTGCTTATATGGCATGCTTTCTACGCGATTCGATACATCGGCAATGCGCTCAGCGGTGAGCGGATGCGTGCGCAAAAAGCTAGGCGCGCTACCTTCAACAAATCTAGTGCCGCGTTGCAAAGTTGTAAAAAATGCGGGCATAGCGCGCACATCAAACCCAGCGCTATCTAATATGCTCAAACCTACTCTATCCGCC
>JANMBK010000059.1:0-4545 GCA_031360365.1 Methylophilaceae bacterium | reverse complement strand
AAAATATCGGCTTGTTTTTTAGCATCAAACTTGCGCGCTAAATTCACTTTGAATTTTTTTACCAGTTCTGGAATGCCTTCACCACGGCGACGGCGGTGACCAATTGGGTATTCCACCGCAATCTTGTCTGAGCTTGAGCCGTCTTTAAAAAACACTTGTATGGCGTTGGCAATTGAGCGTTTTTCGGGGTCGTGATAGTCCGTCGTATATTCGGTTTTTTCTATACAAGTCATTTTACTACGAATGGCGTCGATACGTGGGTCTGCCGCTACAGCCTCTTCATAATCAAGTGCCGTTAAATTGCCTTTAAGTAAGCCAACTGCCGCCATATATTGAATACAATGGTCGCGGTCGGCGGGGTTATCTAGCGGCCCCGTTTTATCGATAATGCGAATTGCAGATTCGTGTGTGGTGATGACGATTTTATCAATCTGTGCGATTTGTTCTAAAGTTTGCAGCTCTTTGCCCACTTGTGCGTTGAGTTGAATGGCACATTCCACCGCAGTTTGTGCATGAAACTCCGCAGGAAAACTAATTTTAAATAATACTTGCTCCATCACATAGCTACCGTAATCACGCTGAAATTTAAACGCATTACCTTTAAATAACACATCGTAAAAGCCCCAGGTTTTTGCTGTCAACGCACTTGGGTAGCCCATTTCGCCTTGCAAGGTTAGCCATGCTAATCTCACCGCTCTAGAGGTTGCATCACCTGCTGCCCATGATTTACGTGAGCCTGTATTAGGGCTGTGACGATAGGTGCGCAAGCTTTGGCCATCGACAAAGGCATTAGAAACGGCGTTGATGATATCGTCTTTATTGCCACCGAGTAATTTCGTCACCACCGCAGTTGAAGCGATTTTCACTAAAATCACATGATCCAACCCAACTCGATTGAAGCTGTTTTCTAAAGCAAATATGCCTTGAATTTCATGGGCTTTAATCATTGCGGTGAGTACGTCTTTAATGGTGAGTGGTGCTTTTCCTTCCGCCACATTTTTACGTGAAACATAATCTGCACAAGCCAAAATTCCACCCAAATTGTCGGAAGGATGACCCCATTCTGCGGCCAGCCATGTGTCGTTAAAATCAAGCCAGCGTATCATTGCGCCGATATTGAAGGCAGCTAAAATCGGGTCAAGTTGGTAGCTCGTGCCTGGTACTTTTGCGCCATTTGGCACCACTGTACCCGGAATAACTGGCCCTAGCACTTTGCGACAAGCAGGGTAATCAAGCGCCTCAAAACCACAACCGAGTGTGTCCATTAAGCAATTGCGCGCGGTATCAAACGCCTCGTCAGATTGAATCATAAAATCTGTAACATAATTGGCGATATCGACAATCACTTGATCGGGGGCAGGGCGGACGTTAGAGATGTGACTAGACATGTTTTATTTCTTTCAATGACTTAAGTTTCAGTATTTCGTCATTCCCGCGCAGGCGGGAATCCATTTTTGTTTTAAAAGCCACTGGATTCCGTGTCAAGCACGGAATGACGGGGTGGGTTAATCGGCTTTCATCTACGTTTATTGGCGGGTAAATAGATTTAACGCTTATTTATCGGTACAAATGGCCGATTTTCAGGACCTACATACTCAGCATTGGGGCGAATGATTTTGTTATCGATGCGTTGCTCGATGATGTGCGCTACCCAGCCAGTAGTGCGTGAAATGACAAATATGGGCGTGAACATGCCAGTAGGAATGCCCATCATGTGGTAACTGGAAGCGCTGTACCAATCTAAATTAGGGAACATTTTTTTCTCGCGCCACATCACTTCTTCAATACGCGAAGATACGTTAAAAAGCGTCATATTGCCGTTATCTTCGCTTAATTGTTGTGAAACTGCTTTAATTGATTCATTTCTCGGGTCGGCGATTGTATACACAGGATGACCGAAACCGATGATAATTTCTTTTTTGGCCATACGTGCCAAAATGTCAGCTTCGGCTCCATCTGCATTTTTATAGCGCTCGATAATTTCCATTGCGGCTTCGTTGGCGCCACCGTGTTTAGCGCCACGCAGTGCGCCAATCGCACCGGTAATGCAGCTATACATATCTGACAAGGTGCCAGCAATCACTCTAGCTGTAAACGTGCTGGCATTAAATTCGTGCTCTGCATATAAAACGAGTGATGTATTCATGGCATCAATGTGCAATTGGCTAGGTGCTTTGCCGTGCAATACATGCAAAAAGTGCGCGGCAATTGAGTCATCGTCGGTTTCAACTTCAACTCGCTTACCATTGTGACTAAAGTGATACCAATATAATAAAATTGATCCAAAACAAGCAATTAAGCGGTCACCGAGCGCTTTTGCAGCATCAATATCTCGGCTGGCATCTTCGGGCTCCAATGTGCCAAGCATGGCACAACCTGTGCGCATCACGTCCATTGGGTGTGTGTTTTTCGGAATTTGCTCTAACACGGTTTTAAGTGCGCCTGGCAACCCGCGTAGTGTTTTAAGTTTTTGATGATATGCGCTTAGTTGCGCTTTACTTGGCAAGTCATCATGAATCAACAAATAAGCGACTTCTTCAAACGTTGCATGCTTGGCCAAATCAATAATGTCATAGCCACGGTAATGCAAATCGTTGCCGGTATGACCAACCGTGCAGACCGCTGTAGAGCCGGCATTGACACCTGCCAGCGCTACGCCTTTTTTCTTTTTAGGTTCTTGTGAAGCTGCAGTTGTTTCCATTGCTACTTTCCCCTTGATTACTTTTTTTACTATTTACTCTCACTAAACAAGCTATCAAGTTTTTGCTCAAACGCGTGATAGCCCAAGTATTCATATAGCTCCGCACGGCTTTGCATTAAATTGACGACGTTCTTTTGTGTGCCTTCTTTACGCATGGTTTGATAAACTTTAAGCGCGGCTTGATTCATGGCACGAAATGCTGATAGAGGATATAACACCATGCTAACATCAGCACTAGCCAGCTCATCCACAGTAAATAAAGGCGTACTGCCAAATTCGGTAATGTTGGCCAAAACAGGAACTTTGACGGCATCTACAAATTGTTTATACATACTTAATTCGGTCATTGCTTCTGGGAATATCATATCCGCACCCGCTTCAACGCAAGCACAGGCGCGGTCGATGGCGGATTGTAAACCTTCTACCGCCAGCGCATCAGTACGCGCCATGATGACAAAGTTGGCGTCGGTTTTAGCATCCACTGCAGCTTTAACACGATCGACCATTTCAGCTTGTGAAACGACCGCTTTGTTTGGGCGATGGCCGCAGCGCTTTGCTGAGACTTGGTCTTCGATATGAACGGCCGCCGCACCTGCTTTAATCACTGATTTCACGCTGCGGGCAATGTTAAAAGCACCGCCAAAACCAGTATCAATATCTACCAGTAATGGCGTATCCACCGCATCGGTAATGCGTCGCACGTCAATCAGTACGTCTTCTAGTGTCGAAATTCCTAAATCAGGCAAGCCCAGCGAGCCAGCTGCCAGACCGCCGCCAGATAAATATAAGGCCTTAAAGCCAGTTTGCGTGGCTAACATGGCATGGTAGGCATTAATCGCACCGATAATTTGCAACGGTTTTTCGGCAGCGATGGCAGCACGGAAGCGTGCGCCAGCAGACATTAAATTGCTCATGAGAAAAACCTTTTTTGTGCTTCGTCAGAAATGGTGACGCCTGTCAGTTTGGCTTTTTGCAGTACTTCCCAAAAATATCGATACGTCGCTCTATCATGTAATTCGCCTTCATATTGAATCGGCCCCCAAGCCATATCCTGTGCGGCGATGAGGATGTTGGCGGCATCGGCCACTTCATCGTAATTAGGCTTCATGGCATCGACAATGGCCTGAATTTGCGTCGGGTAAATACTCCACATGCGCATAAAACCAAACTCGTTACGTGCGCGGCTGGCATCACTTTTGGTGGTTTCTACATTTTTAAGATCTAGCGTCACGTTGTGCGCAGGCACCACACCATTTGCCAGTGCAGCGGCAATTACTTCAGTTTTTGCGCGCGCCAATAATTTGTGCTCAAACTGGCCCGGGCTACGCATGGCACTGGCCGGTATCGCACCGTGATGTGCGCTGACAAAATCCATTAGACCGAAATCTAGCACTTGTACCCAAGGCAATTTAGCGATTTCGTGTACTTGGTACAACGCGCCGTGCGTTTCAATCAAAATATGCACAGGGATAATACGTTCAATGCCATTAAACGTGGCAGTTTTTTGGATGTAAGTAATCATCTCGCTGGCTTGAGCCAAGCTGGTACATTTAGGGATTGTGATATAGCTCAACAGCTTGCCTGCGCCACCCACCAAAATATCAATATCTTGCTTCCAAGCAGGATGCGTGTAATCGTGAATACGCGCACCCGCCATTTTATATACATTGGCTTCACTGTTTAGAACACGCACAATCATCTCGGCATGCTCAAGCTCTTGCCCGCTGGCGGCGCCATCTTCGCAATCGCAAGTAATATCAAAAACCGCGCCAATGCTATCTTGCAGACTTAATGCTTTTAAGATGAGTTTTTCGCTACCGGCAAAATGTTCGCAGGCAGGGATG
>JANMBK010000056.1:0-2857 GCA_031360365.1 Methylophilaceae bacterium | reverse complement strand
TCAAAAAATGCTTCCTTCATCACAGGCCATAACTTAGGATCAGGTTCAGCAAAAACAGGCAGGCTGCAAGCCAATAGAATAGCGCCTCCCAGAGCATGTCTTAAAGACTTATTGTTGAATAACTTGTTCATTTTTACTTCTCCATATTTTTAATACTACTTGCATCTTTACTACTACCAGCATTAACGCATATTTTACAATTTGGATTACAAAAGCTAATATTAAGTTTTATTCAAGCTGCTGTATGTGACTGACATCACATTACTGATTGGGTTGGGTCGCCCGATGGACGCATCACGTAGTCAGGATTCCAAAACTCCTCAAAATTAAGCTCCACACCATTACCTGCTGGGTCTTTTAAATTAATCTGACGCACGCCGTTGGCTAAAATGCGCGTCGTATAAGCCACATTATTTTTGGCTAAATGTGATTCCATCGCTGGCATATCGGTGCAGGTAAAAGACACATGATCATAGGTGCCTTGCACGTTAAGTTGCGGCGGCACCCGTGTTGCATCTTGAGCCGTTTTATATTCCGCCAAATGCACCACATCGTTGCTGCCAATGTAAAGCCAATAACCGTAAGTGGTACTCGCCACACGCCTACCTACCGTTAAGCCCAGAATATCGCAATAAAAATCGCGCAGCTTGAGCATAGTGTCGCGGTCGGTGCGAAAATTAACGTGGTTGATTTCGGTGAGCGGCATGTTTTTTAAATGACCAATATTTAGACAACAATAATAACCGATTCCAAGCAATGTTGACAGTTTGAGTAAGCGCAAACTTTATGCGATACTTGCTTGGTAATGGTACTAAATGAATAGAATTGATAGCGAATAAGCCACTTAAGCGAGGGAAACGAGACGATGAAAGCTTTAGTTAAAAAATACGCCAAAGAAGGTTTGTGGTTGGAAGATATGCCCGAGCCAACAGTTGGCAACAATGATGTGCTCATTAAAATTAAAAAAACTGCCATTTGCGGCACCGATATTCACATTTACAACTGGGACGAATGGGCCCAAAAAACTATACCAGTGCCAATGATTACTGGCCACGAATACGTGGGCGAAATTGCAGGTTTTGGCTCAAACATCACCGATTTTAAAGTGGGCGAAGTCGTTTCTGGCGAAGGCCATTTAACTTGCGGACGTTGTCGTAACTGCCTTGGCGGCCGCACCCACCTTTGCCCAAATACAATCGGCGTGGGCGTTAATCGCCACGGCGCTTTTGCAGAATATTTGGTGATTCCTGCCAAAAATGTATTTAAACCTAGCCGCCCGATTGATACTGATTTACTGTCATTTTTTGATGCCTACGGCAACGCAGCGCATACCGCATTATCATTCAATATGGTGGGCGAGGATGTGCTGATTACTGGCGCTGGTCCAATCGGCAGCATGGCCGCGCTAATTGCGGATCACGCGGGTGCGAGAAACATTGTGATTACCGATTTAAATCAATATCGACTCGATTTGATTAAAAGTATCTTGCCAAGAATCACCACCATCAATCCTTCTAAAGAAAGCATCAGCAAAGAATTGATGTATTCTTTAGGCATTTTTGAAGGTTTTGACGTGGGTTTAGAAATGTCTGGCTCGCCCAAAGCATTTGCCGATATGTTGAGCAAAATGATTAACGGCGGCAACATTGCCATGCTGGCGATTATGCCCTCTGGTGCGGGTATTGATTGGGATATGGTGGTGTTTAAAGGCTTAACCATTAAAGGTATCTACGGTCGCGAAATTTTTGAAACTTGGTATAAATGCAGCATGATGGTGCAAAGCGGCTTGCCTTTAGAAAAAATTATTACGCATCGCTTTCACTATACCGATTTTCAAGAAGGCTTTGAAATCATGCGCTCTGGCAAATCGGGCAAGGTCATTCTGAATTGGGAAGCAAAATGAGTTTTAAAGCAGCAAAACAAGGCTTTGCAGATGATTTAACCGACATTGAAGCACAAGGATTGTATAAAACTGAGCGCATCATTGCGTCTGACCAAAAAAATCGCATTACGCTGGCCGATGGCCGTGAGGTCATTAATATGTGCGCCAATAATTATCTTGGTTTGGCCAATCAGCCAGAGTTGATTAAGGCCGCCAAAGCTGGCCTAGACCAATGGGGTTTTGGCTTGGCTTCTGTGCGTTTTATTTGCGGCACGCAATCCATCCACAAGCAGCTAGAACAAGCCATGAGCGACTTTTTGGGTACAGAAGATACCATCCTGTACTCTTCCTGCTTTGATGCAAATGCAGGCTTGTTTGAAACTATTTTAGGCGAGCAAGATGCGGTTATTTCGGATGAGCTGAATCATGCATCTATTATTGACGGCGTGCGGCTTTGTAAAGCAGCGCGTTACCGCTACAAAAATAGCGATATGGCCGATTTACGGGAAAAATTGGTCGAGGCAAAGAAAAACAACGCACGCCGCATACTGATTACCACTGATGGCGTATTTTCGATGGATGGCACGATTGCAAAACTAGATGAAATTTGCGATTTAGCTGATGAATTTGGCGCAATGGTGCACCACGACGACTGCCATGCCACAGGTTTTATCGGTAAAACTGGCAGGGGCGTGCATGAATTCCGTGGTGTGATGGATAGAGTAGATATTATCACCACCACCTTTGGCAAAGCGCTAGGCGGCGCATCTGGCGGCAGTACGTCGGGTCGCAAAGAAATAATCGATTTATTGCGCCAACGTTCTAGGCCTTATTTATTCTCCAACTCACTCGCACCCACTATTTGCGCTGCCACGCTAAGCGTGTTGAATATGCTATCAAAATCCACCGCGCTGAGAGATAAACTGGAAAGCAATACGCGCTACTTTAGAAAAGGCATGCAAGCCGCAGGTTTTG
>JANMBK010000012.1:0-2161 GCA_031360365.1 Methylophilaceae bacterium | reverse complement strand
GGCTTTTACTGCTTTAACGCCAGCTACAGATGCGCCTGTCATGGCTTTAATCGCAGCACTCAAGCGGCTTTTATGACGCGCTGCTTTATTTTTGTGGATGATTTTTTTGTCCGCGATGCGGTCAATAATCATTACGTTTTCTTGGTAGCTAGCAGCAGCAACAGCTTTATCGCCAGCTTCTACCGCTTTAATAACTTTTTTAATTGCAGTGCGCAAAGTTGAACGTAACGCGGCGTTGTGTGCGTTTACTTTAACGGATTGACGTGCGCGTTTGCGTGCTTGTGCGGTGTTTGCCATATATGCTTTATCCTAGTGCTACTAATGTATATTATTTAGTGTAAATACGAAACCGTGCATATTAGTGTTTTTTAACCCATTTTGCAAGAACTAATCATCGACTAAGCATCATAAAAAGCCTGGCCTTAAAAAAGACCAGCCGTTAAAAGTCAGCGCTACATGTTAAAATCTCGCCATTATTTTATTTTAAGTGTGGCATGAATTTACTCCGTGTCCTTGCCAACGTTGGCAGCATGACTTTTTTATCGCGCATTTTAGGCTTTGTGCGCGATACCTTAATTGCACGTATGTTCGGCGCAGGTTTAGCCACCGATGCTTTTTTTGTGGCGTTTAAAATACCGAATTTGCTGCGGCGCGTATCGGCAGAAGGCGCATTTAGCCAAGCCTTTGTGCCGATTCTGGCAGAATATAAATCTCAACGCACACCAGCCGAAACGCATGCCTTAATTAGCCATGTGGCCAGTTTAATGGGCATTTTTTTAGTGCTGGTGACCATTGCTGGCATGTTGGCTGCGCCACTCATTGTGGGTATTACCGCGCCTGGTTTTGCTAAAGATGCACCTAAGTTTGCGCTTACTGTTGAATTATTACGTATCACCTTTCCTTATATAGTGTTTATTTCGCTGGTATCGCTGGCAGGCGGCGTGCTCAATACCTATAGCAAATTTCAAATCCCCGCATTTACACCCGTTTGGTTGAATGTGTCGTTTATTGTGGCCATATTGTTTGTGGCGCCGTATTTTAATAACAGCATTCAAGTGTTGGCATGGGCGGTGTTTGTGGGTGGTGTGTTGCAGTTGCTGTTTCAATGGCCGTATTTATACAAATTAGGCCTAGTGCCGCGTTACGAGCTGAATTGGCAAGATGAAGGCGTGCGCCGCATTTTAAAACTGATGGGTCCGGCTATTTTTGGCGTCTCGGTGGCGCAAATATCAATCGTGCTTAACAATATTTTTGCCAGTTTTTTACAAACAGGTAGCGTGTCTTGGCTATATTATGCCGATAGATTGATGGAGTTTCCCACTGGTGTGTTGGGCGTTGCGCTTGGCACCATTTTATTTCCCAGTTTATCCAAAGCGTTTGTAGATAAAACTGAGGCGGAATATAGCCAACTGCTCGACTGGGGTTTGCGGCTTACATTCTTGTTGGCTGCACCGGCCGCGGTGGCTCTGGCAGTGCTATCAAAGCCGCTGGTAGCTAGCTTATTTCATTACGGAAAATTTAACGCGACTGATGTGATGATGACAGAACGCGCGGTGATCGCCTACAGCATCGGCTTGATTGGCTTGATTTTAGTTAAAGTGCTCGCCCCTGGTTTTTATGCGCGGCAAAATGTTAAAACCCCCGTTAAAATTGCCATTTTTACCTTAGTGATTACACAGCTACTCAATATCTTGTTTGTATTCACGCTGGGCTTGCAACATGCTGGCCTAGCGCTCTCTATTGGCTTGGGCGCGTGTATCAACGCTGGTCTGCTCTACTATCATTTACGTCGCGATGGAATTTATCACTTGCAAACGGGCTGGCTTAAATTCTTTAGCAAAATGACGCTAGCATTAATAGCCATGGCTGGCGCTTTATATTGGCTGGCACAGCGTGCGGGCGATTGGTTGCAGATGGCAACGCTACTGAAGCTGTCATGGCTAGCAGTATTGGTGGTTGCAGGCGCAGTGGTGTATTTTGCAGTGCTTTGGCTGTTAGGGTTTAGGCCGCGCGATTTCAGTAAACGCGTCATTAGTTAAGATGAGCGCTATGCAGGTTTTTCGCCATTTGCCAAATCAGCGCTTCGAGCCACTATCGCTGGCAATCGGCAATTTTGACGGTATGCACTTAGGTCACCAAGCACTGCTGCAAGCCAATATCA
>JANMBK010000275.1:0-10278 GCA_031360365.1 Methylophilaceae bacterium | reverse complement strand
AATCCGCCTGAATAAGCCAATACCACTTTTTTAACGTTTTTAATTACATTTTTAATTTTAGTACTCATTTAACTTTACCTAAACCTAAACTTTACCCAACAATAAATATTCCATTAATGCTTTCTGCACATGTAAGCGATTCTCAGCTTCATCCCACACCACAGATTGTGCGCCATCAATCACATCTGCTGCCACTTCCTCACCTCTGTGAGCGGGCAAGCAATGCATAAATAGTGCATTTTTATTGGCTACGCGCATCATATCTGCATCCACTTGCCAATCTGCAAAGTCGCGTTTGCGCTCTTCATTTTCCGCCTCAAATCCCATGCTGGTCCACACATCGGTGGTGACCAAATGCGCACCTTTGGCGGCTTCCATCGGGTCGGCGAATGTTTCAAAATGGCTATTGCCATATAAGTTGGCGCGCTCTAGCTCAACTTCATAGCCCGGTGGGGTAGAAACATGCACGTTAAAATCTAACAGCTCGGCGGCTTGCAACCAAGTATTGCAGACGTTATTGCTATCGCCTATCCACGCTACCGTTTTACCCTTAATGCTGCCAATATCGCCGGCATGATGCTCAATAAACGTGTAAATATCCGCCAAAATTTGACATGGATGGTATTCGTTAGTGAGGCCATTAATCACTGGCACGCGCGAGTTTGCTGCAAAGCGCTCAATAATTTCTTGCTCAAAGGTACGAATCATCACCAAGTCGCTCATACGCGAAATCACTTGCGCTGCGTCTTCTACTGGCTCACCACGGCCAAGCTGAGAATCACGCGTATTCAAATAAATGGCACTACCGCCAAGCTGCTGCATACCCGCCTCAAAAGACAGCCTAGTCCTCGTGCTGGCTTTTTCAAAAATCATCACTAGCGTACGATCTTGTAGCGGCCAATATTGCTGATACGCCTTAAATTGCGATTTAATCCATAGTGCGCGCGCAAAAATATGATTGAGCTCAGCCGTGTTTAAATCGTTAAACTGTAAAAAGTGTTTAATCGCCATCAATTAAGCAGCTTTTGTCAATGCTTGCACGTTTAAAAACTGCATAATTAGTGGCGCTAAGCGGCTTACTAGCTCGCGCACTTCCTGTTCATTAATCACCAAAGGTGGTAGCAAACGCACAACTTTTTCTGCTGTTACGTTAATCAGTAGGTTTGCTTCAAGTGCCATTTTCACTAGCTCACCACATGGTCTGTCTAGCTCTATACCCACCATTAAGCCTGCGTTACGAATGACTTTTACGCCTGTCACATCTTTCAGCGCAGCTTTCAATTCTAGATTAATCAAATCACCCATTTTTTTTGCATTTTTGCGCAATTGCTCATCTGCAATTATATTTAACGTAGTTAGGCCCGCTGTACTAGCCAATGGATTACCGCCAAAGGTAGAACCATGTTTACCAGGGACAAAGGTTTCTGCTGCCTCACCCCGCGCTAAACAAGCGCCAATCGGCACCCCAGAGCCCAAGCCTTTGGCCAAACTCATGACGTCTGGCAAAATGCCTGTGTGCTGAAACGCAAACCAAGTACCCGTGCGACCAATGCCGCTCTGCACTTCATCCAACATGAGTAACCAGCCATTGTCGTCGCACACTTTACGCAAGCCCTGCATGTAGGCAGCCATATCTTCAGGAATATGAACGCCACCTTCACCCTGCACGGGTTCAACCAAAATCGCCACCACATTGTTTTTGCGGCTGGCGATGGCTTTTACTGCGTCTAAATCATCAAACGGCACTCGCACGAAGCCGCTTACTAACGGCTCAAACCCCGCTTGCGCTTTACGATTGCCTGTTGCCGAAAGCGTGGCCATAGTCCGACCATGAAAGCTGCGCTCCATTACAATAATTTCAGGATTTTCAATGCCTTTATTGTGCGCATACAGCCGCGCCAGTTTAATACTAGCTTCGTTAGCCTCACAGCCTGAGTTGCAAAAAAATACTTTATCCATGCCAGAAATTTCAGCCAATTTGTTGGCTAACGCTTCTTGCTCTGCGATGTGATATATATTGGATACATGGATCAATTTTGCGGCTTGGTTTTGGATAGCTTTAACCAATACCGGATGCGCATGGCCAAGACCATTCACGGCCACACCAGAAAGCGCGTCGAGATATTTTTCGCCATTGGCGGCCCATAGCCAAACACCCTCACCATGGGTGAAGGTAATTGGTTGTCGCCCATATGTATTCATCAAATGTGACATAAATTTCTACTTTAAATCAAACATAACTGTGTAGACTCGCTTAGCCCTACTCAAATGTACTGTCTTTAGCTCGTCGCCATGTTCTCTTTGATTTAAAATAATAATTAAATTTAATCAAAGAAAATTCAAAACTTTAAAAAGCAAAACGGCGGCTAAGGCCGCCGTTAAAGCCTTAACATTCACTATAGCCCAAGCGCTGCGCGATGGCTTAAGCCGTTTGCCATAAAAAATAACATGGGGATTGAAAGCATCATATTGGTACGCGATGCCAACATAGCCACACGACGTGCTTTGGCTTTTACCTCATCCGTTGCAGGTACCAACCCTAAAATTTTCTTTTGGTTTGGCCAAATAAAATGCCATACGTTAAACAACATAATAGTGCCCAACCACGCACCAATGCCTATACCTTCCATGCCGTTACGTAGCAAGAACGCATCTACAAAGCCAGCACCTAATAACCATGCGCCTGCCAGCCATGTGCCTACAGCAGCCCAGCGGAAATAAAATAAGGCGCGCGGCGCAATATGCTTAGTAATGCCAGCCGCCGTGCCATCGGCACCTGCGTCTTTTAAGCCCGCCATTTGCACCAAGTTAAAATAATAAAGTAGACCAATCCATGTGATACCAAAAATCACGTGTAACCAACGTGCAATGCCAGGCATTAATGCTTCCATGCTGCGCTCCCTAAGCTAAAAAGTTTTTTAAAAAAAACACTAAAACTACGGTGAGTATTAGCCCAGAAATAATCGTGCCGGCAACTGATTCTAATGGATTTTTCATTGCTGCATCCCCTTTATAAGTTTTATATATTTCTAAGCCATGAGATTAGCTTAAAAGTGCTGATTTAGCAAGGCTTGGTCAACAGCTCGGCTAAATTTAGCGCACTTAATTGCAATCTTGTTTGGCGGCTAACAAGCTTTTTGGAATGCGCTTAATTAACTAGTCGAGGGTAAGTTTTTTCGCATAAACAACGGAAGTTGCTTAAGAACAAATTTTCGACATGGATGCCAAAATGCTGATAGTAAAAGCAATGCAGAGCCAATAACCAGCGCAGTAATTGCAAAACCCAAACCAACAACTCCAAAATCTTTTAGTAAAGAGCTAAAGGTGAATAAAACATAAGCAAGAGCGGAAACCATCAGTGCTCGGCGGTCAATTGCCAAAGAAACAAAGGCAATAATAATATAAAGCACAATGACAATAAGTGCTTGATACCAGTTGTTCTGTCCATTAAGTATTCCTAAAATTGAAAAAACTGGATGCACAATTAGTGGTGCGGCCAATAGGTGGAGCCAAAATGCCACATCAGATTTACGGGTTTGACGATTGATATCTGCACTGTCCCACCGCATTGCAATAAAAAAAACTATTAACCCTGAGATTAGTAAAATTAAGCTTAGATAATATCTAAATGGATCAGGCGCAAATTTTATTAACAGCGTATTGATCAATGCTACGCTAGCTGCAACACCTGCAGCTACAGTAATAGGGACTTTAAAGCGTGACCAATGTAGCCAAGCGCCAAGACACGATAGTGCTGCAGCAATAACGGCTCCAGATGCCGTATATTCAAGCGCTAGGAAGCAGGCATAATAAATATTCCCTACAAAAGCCAATAAAAGAACGATTGATGGAAGTGCCATTTTGCGTTGACGAGTAAAAAACTCAGCCAACCCCCACGCAACTATAGCTGTGGCTACAGCTCCGACCCAATTTACAACTGTGCCACCAATCCATGTGACTGATATTAATAACAGAACACAAGCGATGACTACAAATATATCGTTGAAACCACCAATTAAACGAAAATGTTCTTCATCTACAAAATTGGATTTTGCTTTCGCCACGTGATCACGGAAGGCGTTTGCGCTACCCTCGCTGAGCACGCCTGCCTCTATAGCAGAGATAATATCTTCTTCACTGTACATAGCTAATTATTACTTTCTTTTGTTGCTAAGATAAAAGGTATTAGGAAGCTAAAGTGCTTTCAACCTTATGATTTTTGTTACACATTAATTTAAGTGTACCCGAATTGATTGTTTTGGTATATTCAACACATGCAGTCACGCCATTACTCCCCGCAGGCAATCCACTATGTATCGTCTTAAACTCCCTAATTTAGGCAGCTTATGGATGCTGGTCGCCGCGTTGGGCTTTGCCATAATGGGCGCATTGGTAAAAGCTGGCGCTAGTAAATTTAGCCCTGAAGAGCTGGTATTTTATCGCTCTGTATTTGGATTATTGGCTATTTATGCCTATATTTTCGTTAACAAATTGCCCCTGAAAACGCCCGTTTTGACCAAACAAATGTCGCGTGCTTTGGTTGGTTTTATCTCGCTGGTGTTATTTTTTTATGCTATCGCTCACTTGCATTTAGCCACCGCTGTTACGCTTAATTACACCTCGCCCTTATTCTTGGCATTATTTATGCCGTTTTTATTACACGAGAAACCAAAAGGTATTTTATATATTGCGGTAGCGATTGGTTTTATTGGCGTTGTGTTATTGTTAAAACCCACACTACATAGCAACGATGCTCTGGCAGGCGCACTAGGATTGGCTTCTGGAGCAGGCGCTGCAATTGCCTATATTAATGTGAAGCAATTAGCCAACTTAAACGAGCCTGATTGGCGCACTGTGTATTACTTTACGCTGGTTTCAAGCGTTGCTTCTGGCGCATGGATGTTACTCAGCCATTGGTTTGGTCAAGCCGGATTTACCATGCTAAGTTGGCAAGATTTGTCTGTGCTAGTGGGTTTAGGCGTATCCGCCACCATCGCACAATTAGCCATGACTCGCGCTTACCGCACCGGCCACACGCTTACGGTGGCTAGTTTGGCTTATCTCACCGTTGTACTGGCTAGTTTTTTTGGCGTCATATTTTGGCAAGAGCAGCTTTCGATTGCCGAGTGGCTAGCCATTGGTTTAATTATTTTAAGTGGCGTGATTAGCGTAAATGCAACAAATGCGCCTAATAAGATAAGTTCAAAATAAGTCCATAAACACAAAATATTGTGCTGACAGTTTTTTAAAACCACAATTTTCATTCGATTTAAGTTTTTTTACAGTTTAACCCCCAGTAAACTCCGCAAAACTACTAGACATTTCAATAAGTTAGCAGTAATCTGTACTTTCCACGTTAGATATGTGAATTTAAGTTTTAATGACTAAACTTAATATACTTTTTAGATATATTGCTGTGTTTGTAGCTAGCGTGATGCTCTGCGGCTGCTTGGGCGGCACGGTTGCGCAGCAAATTGTGCGCTCTATCGCCACCAGCGTGGCCGATAAAACCATGGCGCGCGCCATGGATGTGGATGAGGATCAGGCTTACAGCAACCGCCAGCCCGACTATACCTATGCGCAAGCGCCTACTATAGCCACACCTAGCAGCTCTTTGCCGCAACCTTACAAAGCTGCAAACAATCAGCCAGTAAATCATGCCCAAATAAAGAAAAACTTAGCGAATCAGAATTTAGAAAAATACAACTCCACTAAGCGCAGCCTGCTAGAAGCTCAGCAAGATCCTTATAAAATCGCTATTACTAACACCGCTTTTGAACAAATAAGACCAATTGCCGAGCCACTACCTACAGCGCTTGTAGAGGTTGAAAACACTGTAGAAGTGATACAAAGCAGCCAACTAGTGCGTGTGGAGTTATTTAACTTATTAATTGGCGATGAGAAAAATGCGGTGTACGAGCAAGCACGATTGATGGGTTATGCCAGTTTGCCGCAAAAACGTGAATGGGCATTGTGGCAGGTGGCTACTGGCGTTATTCAACCTGGTCAAAATCAGTCTAGCCACAATCAGCCTGATAAGAAATTAATCACGTTTTTAATTCCACCTGAATTTGGCAAATTACCTAGTGGCGCAGTGACGATGGTAGAGCTTGCTAAGCAGGGTGAGCTCAATGTGGCACGTTACAAGGCAAATTAAATTAGCTAGTTTTTATTGCGCTTAAAGCCCGCTTTATCAATCATTAAAGCTCTAGCAAGCCGTTGGGCTTACGGCTTATAAAGCCAACTCACTTATTGGTTAACCTCAATTATGGTTCTAGTAAGCCGCTGGCTTTATGGCTCTAAAAGACCACATCTCATTGCAATTAGCGCAATTTCGGCAGAGTTTTGCGCATTTAATTTTTGCTTAATGTTATACAAATGCGTGCCTACCGTACGCGGGCTTAAAAATAAATTTTCGGCAATTTCATTGGTGGTTTTGCCTTTGGCCAGCGACATAAACACTTCAAATTCACGCTCACTTAACACATCCACTGGGCTTTGGTTGCCGCTTAATTGCTGGATAGCCATTTGTTGCGCCACATTTGCCTCGATGTATTTTTTACCGCTGGCGACCATGCGAATCGCTTTAATCAACTCTTCTGCCGCGCTGCGCTTGGTTAAATAGCCCATCGCCCCCGCATTTAATACCCGATTGGGGTGCACTGAATCTTCATGTGCGCTTAGCACCAAAATTTTGGCACTGCTATCTTTAGCCAAAATGCGCTCTATCGCCTCCAGCCCACCCATGCCTGGCATGGTGATATCCATTACCACCACATTGGGTTTGTGTTCTACATAAGCCTTAATGGCAATTTCGCCATTTTCAGCTTCGGCAATCACTTTAATGTCTGCAGCCGATTCCAGCAGCATTTTAAAGCCCATGCGCACCACGGCATGGTCATCGACTAGCATTACATTAATTTGACCCATTATTTATCCTTAAATATTATCGACTTGTGCCGCAATCGCTTGCGGAATGTGAATGGATATGACTGTACCTGTTCTGTTTTCTGGCTCAGAATCTATATGAAAACTGCCACCAAAACTTTGCACTCGCTCGCGCATACCCAACAAACCAAAATGATTGCTTTGGTCTACATCATGAATATTCATGCCCTTACCATCGTCTTTAATCATCAACTGCAAGGTACCTGTTTTGGTTGTGTTTAAACTAATTTCTATGTGTTTAGCCTCAGCATGTTTAATGGCATTATTCAGTGATTCCTGCACAATGCGGTAAATATTAATGTTTAAGCTCTCGCCCAATGCATCTAAGTTACCAGATAGCGATAAATTAATATGAATATCTGGCTGCTGCGTTTGCAAGTTATTCACCACATCTTTTAGCGTTTCGCTTAACCCTAAATTATCCAAAGAGCCTGGACGCAATTGGCGAATGATATTGTGCATTCCATCGTAGATATGATTCGCTGCCGCCACAATCGTTTGCGCATAACCTGAAATTTCTGGTGCTTTCGTTTCGGTTTTATTCGCAATGGCCACTGCAAAGGTTTTAATCGCAGTTACATATTGACCTAGCTCGTCATGTAACTCGCGCGCCAAACTGCGACGCTCGTCCTCAATATGGCTTTGAATTAGCGAGGTCAATTGTCGATTTTCTTCCAGCTCACGCTCTGCAGCGAGTGATTCTGCCATACGATTTAGGCTATGCCCAATCCGATCAAACTCGGGCAAATCAAAGTTAGGCAGGCGCTGCGTTAAATCCCCGTGTTCCATTTTATTGATGGCTTTGAGTATGGGTTGCAACGGTTGCAACCAGTGACCAAGCATCCAATACACCGCTAAATTAAGTAATACAAAAAAAATCAACCCTACCCACATTAAAATTTTAAATTTGCGCCATGCCTCACGAATGGCCCCAGCAGGGTTGGGCTCTATTTCTAGCTTGCCAAAACTAATGATGCGCGACACTGATTTTTCATGTGGATTAAGCATACTGTAAAACCACTGCGGTGGATTTTCGCTACTGCGATACTTTGACGGCGGCGATTTAAAAATCAAAGCGCCACTTAAACTATAAAGCCTTATTTCGTTGCCACGAACATGACCTAAATGCTGTAAAAAACGTCGCATAACATCATGCGTATAACCCCACTCGGGGTTTTTCACCGAACTGACCACCACCGTATCAAGCAATTGCACAGTCACCCGCGTAGCGGCCTCTACGCCCTCTTGAATAGAAGCTTTGGTGCCGCTGAACACCACAAAACCCACGGCTGACAAAAAAAGTAGCAACAGTGCAGTAATCAGCAGGTTTAGGCGAAGGCGAAGACTCATTTTATTTTTTTACGCTATTGTTTCTAATCCAGTCAGCAAAATTTTGTTCACTCACGTCACCACCCGCAACGGCTAGCATGGTTAATGTCGCATCGACCTGCGATGCATTAAGTTTGTACCCATTTACGCCCAAAAATAAACCAACTGATAGAAACGCAACTCTCTTATTACCATCTACAAAAGCATGATTTTTAGCCAAACCAACCCCATAAGCGGCCGCGAGTTCAGCGATATCTGGCGCACCATACATCGCCAAATTGGGTGCGCGGTTGAGTGCGGAATCTAATAGGCCTTCATCTCGTACGCCCGAGGCGCCGCCATGCATAGCTAAGCTTTCATCATGCAGCATTATCAGTAACTGCTTATCAACCCAACGCCATTGACTCATGCTTATTTTGCCAGCGTATTAAAAGTATCACGATATTCGCGCATGAACTCGCGCCCAATATCCAATTGCTCTTTAAAGCTAGGGTCATGTGGAGTGATTGTTGCTGCGCCGGGCGCATCGGTTAAAAATACAGTATCGCCTTTTTCAAGCTTTAGGCGCGCCAACACCTCTTTTGGCAAAATAATGCCAACAGAATTACCAATTTGCGTTAATTTAAGCGTGTGCATAATAAAACCTCACAAAAATTGTTATAACATTCGTTATAATAAGCTTGAGCGGCGCTAATCGCAAGGTGTTTCAAGCATTTAGCGCATTTAACTTAATACCTTTAACTTAGTACCTTTAACTTAGCACATTAAAATCAATCACAGCAAACACCCAAGCAAAACATCTTCCCTGTAAGCCGCATGGATACTGCCTTACAGGGCATGTAAAATAAACACGGTCATATTAATCATTAATTTTAATGCTTTTAAACGCTTCTGGTACTGGCGGATAAGCCAAATTTAAGCTTTTAAGCGCGTTTAACAACAACCTGGAAATCAGTAAATTGCGATTGGTTTTAGAATCGGCCGGCACCACATACCAAGGCGCATGCTCTGTGCTGGTGGCAATCATGGTGTTTTCGTAAGCCACCATATATTTGCTCCAAACATCGCGTTCTTTCAAATCGTTAGGGTTAAATTTCCAGGTTTTGGTGGGGTCATCCAAGCGCTCTTGCATACGCAATTTTTGCTCGGCTTTAGATATATGCAAATAGCATTTAACAACCACGGTGCCCGTTTCTATTAGCAATTTTTCAAATGCATTAATTTGCGCGTATCTTCTCTGGCATTCTGCTTCATCTATCCAATCGTGCACTTTCACAATCAACACATCTTCATAATGGCTGCGGTTAAACACAGCAATTTCGCCTTTTTGTGGCACTTCTTTATGGGCGCGCCACAGGTAATCGTGTGCCAACTCAACATCGGTTGGGCCTCTAAAATTCGCTAAACGTATTCCCAGTGGATCGCACTCGCTAAACACATGGCGCACCGTGCCATCTTTGCCACTGGCGTCCATGCCTTGCAGCACTAGCAAAATTTTGTGCTTGCTTTGTGCGTATAAAATATCCTGCAAGGCGTTAATCTCAACTGCTAATTTCTCTAACGCCAGCGCATCTTTGGCTTTGTCGCCCGTGCGCTCCGACTTGTCATCCGATTTAAAATCTTTTAGTGAGAATTTTTTAGCATTAACGCGATATTGGTCTAAGTTGGCCATTATTTATCCTTTAACAAATGACAATTTATTTATTTTAAAGTAACAATTTAACGTATCTAATTTAATGTATCTAGCGGGCTGCTAACGCCGCGCCCGCCTTTATTTAACACATGGGTGTAAATCATAGTGGTACTGACATCACTATGCCCCAGCAACTCTTGTAGGGTGCGAATATCGTAACCACCCGCCAGCAAATGGGTGGCAAAACTGTGGCGCAGTGTATGCGGCGTGGCTAGTTTTACAATGCCTGCCAGCTTAACCGCTTTTTTAACCGCGCGTTGCACGGTTTTTTCATCCGCATGATGTCGCCTAATCACTTTGCTACGTGG
>JANMBK010000259.1:0-6211 GCA_031360365.1 Methylophilaceae bacterium | reverse complement strand
GGTGTAAATGCTCGCAAGGCATGCTGCACGCGGTTACCCAGCTGCCCAAGTACAATATCGGGGATATCTAAGGGGTTTTGACTAACGAAATACACGCCGACGCCTTTTGAGCGTATTAACCGCACGACTTGCTCGATTTTTTGCAACAGTGCTTGCGGCGCATCGGTAAACAGCAAATGTGCTTCATCAAAGAAAAATACCAGCTTGGGTTTTTCTAAGTCGCCCACTTCTGGCAGTTTTTCAAATAATTCAGACAGTAACCACAACAACAGTGTTGCGTAAACTCTTGGAGAATTAAACAACCTATCAGACGCTAAAATATTGATCACGCCGCGGCCTTGCGCGTCGGTTTGCAGCAAATCATCTAAATCAAGCGCAGGTTCGCCAAATAGTAAGTCGCCACCTTCGGTTTCTACCTGCAGCAATGCCCGCTGCAGCGCACCTACGCTGGCGGCAGAGATATTGCCATATTCAGTTTGATACTTAGCTGAATTTTCCGCGGCATGCTGGCTCATAGCGCGCAAATCTTTTAAATCTAAGAGCAGCCAGCCGTTATCATCGGAAATTTTAAAAATGCTATTCAAAACGCCGCTTTGCACGTCATTTAAGTTCAACATTCTGGCGAGTAATAATGGCCCCATGTCAGCCACAGTGGTGCGCACAGGGTGGCCTTTCACGCCAAAAACATCCCACAAAGTGACGGGCGAAGCTTGCGGCTTGTAATCAGTGATGCCCAGTAAGGCAATACGCGCGTCTACTTTTGGGTTGCCACCACCCGCTTGGCTCATACCCGACAAATCGCCCTTCACATCTGCCATAAATACTGGCACACCCAATGCAGAAAAACCTTCCGCAAGTGCTTGTAATGTGACGGTTTTACCAGTGCCAGTTGCGCCCGCAATCAAACCATGTCGATTGGCCATTTTTGGCAAAATGTGCAGGAAACTTTCAGCTTTAGCAATACGGATGGGGTTGGTCATAAGGTTACTTTGCGCTTATTGAATTGACGGTTAATTAGCTTTCAGTATAAACCATGCCAAAAAAATTTACAGCAGCAATATTATCAATTACTAGGCTTCATAAGGCATGCCCTGCAAGCTATTATCTAATAGGTCTACAGGGCAAGCTGGTGTTGGCTAAATATCGCCTTTACGCGCTTTTTCCATTAGCAAAATCAGCGCATCTTCTAGCTGTTGTGCCGACTTTACTGCACGTTCAGTCGGGTTTTTAATGCTTTTTAAATCGAAAGTTGGGCGAGCTAAGCCAATGAATAGTTGCATTTTTTTATTCACATCAGGTTTTTCATACAGCGCAATACGGCATGGCGCGAAGACTAAAAACTCAGGATGATCGAGGATGATTTCGGTGCCCATGCTGAGGTTGCAAAAGCTGTGCACTTCTTTCACGCCTTGTGGGTCTACGCCGCGCAATTTCATGTGATCGCCAATGGGAAAATTGGCTGGGTTTACAAAGTTCATGCCTTCACTGACCGATTTTAGACTATCGACGACATCTTGGTAGCTGACGCCTTCTGCCACTTGCACCTCATAAATGGCATTATTTGCATCAATGACTTTTGAACTACTATTGGCCGAGACCTTAGCAGCATCGCCAGAGGCCGCATTGGTATTGGCTTGCAGGCCGGCGCATCCAATAAGTATAAAAGCAACTAACAATACGCTTGGTTGTAACATGACTAATCCTACTTATATCTTGCAAACTATTGCAAGATTAACTATTGCGATGCGCTTTAAGCGCTTCGTCCACTTCTCTTCGGCCAAATTTAGGCGCCAGCAACTCGATAAAGCCATATAAATAGCCGCGTAAAAACGCATCTTTACGCACGCCCAAATAAGTGGTGCTGGCGGGGAACAAATGGCTACAATCGATACGTACTAAGTCTTTGTCGCGCTCTTCGTCATAAGCCATATTGGCGATTAAACCCACCCCCAACCCTAAGCTAACGTAGGTTTTAATAACATCGGCATCGATGGCACTCAGCACAACGTTTGGCATGACGCCTGCATCGTGAAATACCTTTGAAACGATGGTGCTGCCAGTAAAAGCAAAATCGTAAGTAATCAGCGGAAAACTGGCGATTTTAGCCAGTGTGATTGGTATAGCGTCTATCAAGCGATGGCCTTTTGGCACCACCACACAGCGGTTCCACTCGTAACATGGCAAGCATAGTAAACGGTCATCCAAACTAATCGCCTCGGTCGCAATACCAATATCCGCATCGCCATTGGCCACTTGGGTTGTTACTTGGGTGGGGTTACCTTGATGTATATTCAGCTTAACGTGCGGATACATTTCGATAAACTGCTTTACTGCCGCAGGTAATTTGTACCTTGCTTGGGTATGCGTAGTGGCAATTGTCAGCGTGCCAGTCTCCACTTTGGCAAATTCATCGCCAACCCGCTTAATATTTTGCATTTCCAGCATTACGGTAGCGGCTAATTTCACAATGTGTCGCCCAGGCTCGGTGATGCCGGTTAGACGTTTGCCATTACGCTGAAATATTTGCAGCTTAAGCTCATCTTCTAACATTTGAATTTGCTTGCTTACACCAGGCTGTGAGGTATGTAGCGCCTCTGCCGCAGCAGAAATGCTTAAGCCTTGGCGTGCGACTTCGTGGATGTATTTAAGTTGATGAAGTTTCATGTAAAACCTCTTAAGCCATGTAATTCTTTATAAGTAAATAATATACCAAAATAAGAAATTAGTATTAAATAATTATATTAAATGCTGTTATATTACGCGACTTATATAGAAGTAAACCCAAATAGAAGGATACCCAACGAATGGATTTTTTTTATTATATCTGTGCTGGTTTTGCTGTGGGCTTATTGGTTGGCTTGACTGGCGTGGGTGGCGGCTCATTGATGACGCCTATTTTAATGCTGTTTTTTAATGTTAAAGCCGCAGTTGCTGTAGGCACAGACTTATTGTATGCCTCGATTACTAAATCGGTCGGTATTTTTGCGCACGGCAAGCTGGGCAATATCGATTGGAAAATGGTAAGTCTACTGGCCTATGGCAGCATTCCCGCCGCTATAGTTACCTTGCTTTATTTAAAAGATATGGATATTGCATCAGAGCATGCAGTAAGCAGTATCAAATTTTGGCTGGGGATTGCGCTGTTGCTCACTTCTATCTCGGTGATATTTCGCAATCAACTCGCCAGCTTATCTAAAACTGGGCACTGGATTAACCCCAAATACGTGCCTGCGCTGACCGTTATTTTAGGCCTTGTATTGGGCTTTTTGGTGACACTTACTTCAGTCGGTGCTGGCGCGCTTGGCGTAACGGCTTTACTTATTTTGTATCCCAAAACGCCTATCACCACCATTGTTGGCTCCGATGTTGCACATGCAGTACCGCTGACTTTGGTGGCTGGGTTAGGCCACGCCAGTTTGGGTACAGTGGATTATCAATTACTAGGCACATTGTTAATCGGCTCGATTCCTGGCATTTGGATAGGTAGTCATTTAAGCAGCAAAGTGGCGGAGCATTGGGTACGCGTATTACTGGCGCTAATTTTGGTGTATGTGGGGCAAAAGTTGGCTTTCCCGCAGTTTAATCAACTCATTGGTATGGTGGTATTGCTATTTATTATTGGATTTAAACAGTTGAGTTTTAAAAAACCCAAAGTAACAGCACAATCAAAAACACAGCCAAAATAAGCGTTTTCAGTTAAAATACTAGGCTAGATTTTAAACAAGCAAAATTATGTACAAATACGATGCAATAGATCAAAAAATTGTGGACGAAAGAGTTGCGCAATACCGCGACCAAACCCGTCGTTACTTGGCGGGCGAGTTAAGCGAGGACGAATTTCGTCCGTTGCGCCTGCAAAATGGTCTTTATATTCAGCGCTATGCGCCCATGCTAAGAATTGCTGTGCCTTACGGCATGCTATCTAGCCGTCAATTACGCAAATTGGGTGATATTGCCAAAAAATATGACAAAGATTACGGTCATTTTTCTACACGGCAAAATCTGCAATTAAATTGGCCAAAAGTTGGAGATGTACCAGAGATTCTAGCCGAACTGGCTACCGTGGAAATGCATGCCATTCAAACCTCTGGCAATTGTATTCGCAACATTACTACTGACCAATTTGCCGGCATTGCCCCCGATGAAGTGATTGATCCGCGCGCGATGGCAGAGATTATGCGTCAATGGAGTACGTTTCACCCTGAGTTCGCCTTGTTGCCGCGCAAGTTTAAAATTGCCGTTTCTGGCACAGAACAAGACCGCGCCGTGGTGCAAGCGCATGATATTGGCATGGAGTTTTATACTGATACCAATAATAAGCTTGCCATTAAAGTGTGGGTAGGTGGTGGCTTAGGACGCACGCCAATATTGGGCTCCGTGATACGCGAGCATTTAGAATGGCAACATGCCCTTACCTATTGCGAGGCGATTATTCGTGTATACAATCTACATGGCCGCCGCGACAATATTTATAAAGCGCGTATTAAAATTTTAGTCAAAGCCTTGGGCATTGACGAATTTAAAAAGCAAGTAGAGGCAGAATGGGCACATTTAAAAGATGCGCCAAACACTATCACCGAAGCTGAATTAGCGCGAGTCGATAAGCATTTTGGTGAGTTCAATTACGAGCAATTACCTGCAAATGATGCCAGCTTTGATGCTGCAATTGCCAGCAACCCTGCCTTTGCCGCTTGGGCAAAACGTAGCTTGCACAACCACAAAAAAGCCGGTTATCGCGCTGTTACATTATCACTAAAACCACATGGCAAAGCACCAGGTGATGCCACCAGCAAACAAATGCATGTGGTGGCAAATTTGGCAGAACAATTTAGTTTTGGCGAATTACGTGTATCGCATGAACAAAATTTAATTTTAGCCGATGTAAAACTGGGCGATTTATTTAAAGTATGGGAAATTGCACGGGCAAACGGCTTAGCCACGCCAAATATTGGGCTGCTCACCGATATTATTTGTTGCCCTGGCGGTGATTTCTGTAGTTTAGCTAATGCAAAAAGCATTCCTATTGCGACAGCCATTCAAGCGCAATTTGATAACTTAGATTATCTGCATGACATTGGTGACATTGAACTGAATATCTCAGGTTGTATGAACGCCTGCGGCCACCATCACGTCGGCCATATTGGTATTTTGGGTGTCGATAAAGATAGTGCTGAGTTTTACCAAGTATCCATTGGCGGCAAACAAGGTAATGACGCCAGTATTGGCGCGGTGATTGGGCCTTCGTTTGCGGCAGAAGAAATGCCAGCAGTCATTCAAAAGCTAATTGATGTGTATATTAAAGAACGTACTGATGAAGAACGCTTCATCGATACAGTGCGCCGCCTAGGCGTAGCGCCATTTAAGGCGTACGTTTATGCGAAAGATGAGACAAAAGAAAGTGCTGCAGTATGAGCAACTTAATTCAGTTAAAAGATGGCGCAGCGAGTATTGTTGAAGATGGTTGGACAATCGTAAACTTGCCAGCCAGCCTAGCGCCAGAGCGCATATTAGCAGGCAAAGTGGTGCTGTTTAAACTCACAGGTGAAAACAGTGTGACGCCAGAGCAAATTGCCGGAACAGTAATCCCTGCCACTGGAAAAATTATTGTGCCCTTAAGCGCATATGCGGCAAATAAAGATGCCCTTGCAGACCGCATGGCTATTAGTTTGGACCATGGTGGCTCCGTAGGCATCTGGTTAGATACGCATGAAACGCTTGAAAGCTTAATTGCCGCAGTTGGCGACATTAATAAGTTACCAATTATTGCGGTGCATGTTGCGCGCTTTGCCGATGGCCGTATTTTCTCTCTTGGCACATTATTACGCACGCGTTACGGTTACAAAAATGAGTTGCGCGCCTTTGGTGATGTGCTACGTGACCAATTATTCTTTTTAAAACGCTCAGGCTTTACCAGCTTTTTGATACGTGCCGATAGAAGTGCTGAAGATGCCTTGGCTAGCTTGCACGATTTTAGCCAGCCTTACCAAGGCGCTGTGGATGAACCGCGGCCAGTGTTTACTCGCTACAACAGGAACGCTTAAATGTCTGGTGAAGTTAGCATGCTAAAACCTGCTTCAGTAAATCCTGCAACTTCGCCTGCGCTAACCGATGCGCTGGTAACAAGCGTCAATACCAAAGCGGCGACAGTGTTTACTTTGCTTAAAAGTGCTGGTGCAGAGTTAAAAAACATCACTTTTGCCAACAGTTTTGG
>JANMBK010000248.1:0-1892 GCA_031360365.1 Methylophilaceae bacterium | reverse complement strand
GCCATATATGAACAATCTTGAAGTGATTAGCAAATAGCTAAATAGGGCTAGCTTGCTCAGCGCTGGCTACTCTAAAACTATCTTCACCAGGGTTATGCGCAGGTTGATAGCGCAATAAAATGTTGTGATAACTGCGAATCGATTCCACAAAGATGACGGGTGCGCCACCACTAGCGTAGCCGTATTTAACAGTGCTGTAATATTCTGGATTATTCAACATCACCAGCGTTTTTTTAATGTCGGCCCAGCTGTTGGGGTTAAGTCCATGACGCTGCGCCAGCACGCGCGCGTCTTCTACATGCGCATAGCCAATATTGTAAGAGGCTAAAGCCATATAGGTGCGGTCTGGTTCAGGCACGCGGTCCGGGATGGTGTCAATCAATAAACTAATATACTTGGCGCCTGCAGGAATGCTCTGTTTCGGATCCAGCCTGTCGGTGACGCCCATTTGGTCCGCAGTGGCTTCAGTGAGCATCATCAAACCACGTACGTTGGTGGGCGATGTATTAAACGTATCCCAATGCGATTCTCGATAACTAATTGCTGCCAGCAAACGCCAATCAATACCTGTAATTTCTTGTGCTTGCTTAAATAGATGTTTATATTTTGGCAGCAGCGTATTGCTGCTTATTAAAAATGTCTTAATATCCAATGGGTTAAGCCGCTTGGCATTGCCATGATAGCGGTCGATTAAGTTACGCAGCGTGCCATTATTTTTAATTTTAGTAAAAAATGCGTTGGCTTTCTCCACCAACATCGGGTCAGCTTGTTTAGATATGCCCCAAGCAATTTTTTCAGGCTCACCAATCGAAAAAGCCACACCTAAATTCGGGTAATAATTCTGCAAAATTGCTACTAAGTGGCTATCAGCGATGGTGAAATCCACTTCACCATTCGCTACCTCGTGAATTATTTTTTCTGAATCCACATCGCGCCGCTCTTCCCAAAACAAGTTGGGTTCTAATTGGTGCAATTTATTTAAACGTTCTGCAAAGCTAGTACCAGCTGGCACCGACAGGTTTTTGCCAATGAGCTCTTTTAGGTTTTTTGGTGGATTTTTTGTATAAGCTTTGTTGTACACCACTTGTTGCTGCACATCTTGGTAGGGCTTACTAAAGTCAACGCGGGTTTTGCGCGCGTCAGTCACGGTAATATCTGCCGCGGCAATATCCGCTTTACCAGTAATGAGGTTGGGCAATACTTGATCGATATGTTTTTCGACAATAAATTTTAATTGTGTGCCGTCGTCTAGTTCCTGCACAAACAGTTTAGCTAGGTCATATTCCAGCCCAGCAAATTCGTTATTGCCATCCACAAAATAAGTATTGGGGCTGTTAATGGTGACAAAGGTGATGATTTTTTCTTTTTTAACTGTTGGTGCGGGCGATTCAGGAATTGGCACTTTGCTGGGCTTATCGCAACCAGCTAATAACAATGAAATAGGCAGCAATAAAAAAGCCAGTAACAGGGCGTGAAAGTTAGAAGTATTTAGCTTAAACAAAAATAAGCCTTGATTTAGCGCCAGCGCTCTTCAATATTGCCATTTTCTGCAATCAATACTGCGCTGGTCAGGCCGTAAAAAATGCCATGTTCTACTACGCCTGGCGTGTTGTTGATAAGCGCGTTGAGCGCTTGTTCTGATATAGACTTATCAAACGCCATATCCAATACCAAACTGCCGTGTGAGGTGACTGTTAAGCCATCTTTAGCAACGTTTTGACGCAAGTCACCTACGCCACCAGCCGCTTCTAGGCTACGCTTAGCGGCTTTCCATGCCATTGTTATGACTTCAATTGGGATTACATAATTTGTGCCAATATGATCTACCAATTTGCTTTTATCGGCGACAACCAAGAATTGTTTGGCCGATTTTGCTAGTAGTTTTTCTAACA
>JANMBK010000231.1:0-6208 GCA_031360365.1 Methylophilaceae bacterium | reverse complement strand
ACTCGCTAGTTTGCCGCCTATAATTGCGCCTGCAATAATGGCAGTGACCGTTGAGCCTTCCATCCATCCATTGGCCTTTACTAACAAATTACTAGGTAGCATTTCTGTCAGTATGCCGTATTTTGCAGGAGAATACGCAGCAGCGCCAATACCAACAATGCCATACGAGTATAGCGGTGGAACACCCAATATCATGGCCAAGCAGCCTACTACTTTTACCGAGTTAGAGAAAAACATGACGCTACCTTTTGGAAAAGCATCTGCAATAGAACCGACAAAAGGAGCAAGTAAAATATAAGAAATAACAAAAAACTGCTGCAAAAGTGGCGTGTGCCAATCAGGAGAGTTTAATTCTGCAAGTAGTGCAATGGCTGCAAATAACAAAGCATTGTCTGCTAAAGCAGAAAAGAATTGTGCAACTAAAAGGGTGTAAAAACCTTTTTTCATTTACTTTTTCACACCATTTTGCTTAAAGTGCCTCAGCTGCAAAATCTGCCAAGCGTGAGCGTTCGCCACGCACTAAAGTAACATGACCATTATGTTGCCATCCTTTAAAGCGATCGACCACATAGGTTAAGCCAGAGCTGCCTTCTGTTAGATATGGGGTGTCAATTTGTGCAATGTTGCCCAAGCACACCACTTTTGTGCCTGGCCCAGCACGCGTAATCAAAGTTTTCATTTGCTTAGGGGTGAGATTTTGTGCCTCGTCGATAATTAAAAATTTATGCAAAAAAGTACGGCCGCGCATAAAATTAAGCGATTTTACTTTGATGCGGGTGCGAATTAAATCTTGCGTAGCGGCACGTCCCCATTCACCCGCATCTTCATCGGTTTTATTCAGTACATCTAAATTGTCTTCAAGCGCACCCATCCAAGGTGCCATTTTTTCTTCCTCCGTGCCAGGTAAAAAGCCAATATCTTCACCCACTGGCACCGTCACACGCGTCATAATAATCTCTGAGTAGATTTTTTTATCTAGTGTTTGCGTTAGTGCCGCCGCTAATGTGAGTAAGGTTTTACCTGTCCCCGCCTGTCCTAACAAAGTGACAAAATCGATGTCTGGGTTCATGAGTAAATTTAAGGCGTAATTCTGCTCGCGGTTACGCGCAGTAATGCCCCACACATTATGTTTGGGGTTCATGTGATCGTGTACTACTTCTAATACCGCCGTATTATTTTCTAGCTTGCGCACCATGGCGTGGAATGGCTTATCGAACTCGTAGAATACAAATTCATTAATGAGGAAACTTTTAACCAGCGGCCCGGTAATACGATAAAACATACTTCCAGCCTCTTGCCACGATTCCATTGCTTTGCTGTGTTTATCCCAAAAATCTTGCGGCAACTCTCTAATGCCACTGTAAAGTAAATCGGTGTCTTCTAGCACTTTGTCGTTAAAGTAATCTTCCGCGGGCACACCCATTGCGCGGGCTTTAATGCGGATATTGATATCTTTACTGACTAAAATTACCTGACGGTTAGGCTGTTGTTTTTTGAGGCTTAACACAACGCTAATAATTTGATTATCAGCCTTACTGCCAGCTAAACCGGGCAACTCAATATTAACTTGTGAGGTTTGTAAAAACAGGCGCCCAGCCAAATGTTTATTGCCATTAATGGCCAGCGGGCAACCTAGCTCTAAATTTGTCAGGTCGGTGCCGACTATTTCTTCTAAGCTGCGGCTGGCTTGGCGCGCGTTGCGCGCCACTTCGGTCAACCCTTTTTTGTTGTTGTCTAGCTCTTCCAAGGTCACCATTGGTAAGTAAATGTCGTGCTCTTCAAAGCGGAATAAGCTCGATGGGTCGTGCATCAACACGTTGGTATCAAGTACAAATAATTTGGTATTTGTTGCAGGTTTTTTTGCCATAGCTTCTTTTTATAAAGATTGAATAAAATTTAATACTTCTTGTACGTGACCATCCACCTTGACACCACGCCATTCTTTAATGAGCACACCGTTTTTATCAATGACAAACGTACTGCGCTCAACACCATGTACTTGCTTACCATACATGTTTTTCATTTTCATCACACCAAAAATGCCGCAAGCTAATTCTTCGGCATCGGCCAGCAATTCAAATGGAAAGGTGAATTTTTCTTTAAAGTTTTCGTGCGATTTTAAGCTGTCGCGCGAAACACCAAAAATCTCTGCATTTAATTCAGTAAATTGCGTGTAATTGTCGCGAAACTGCATGCCTTGCGTTGTGCAACCGGGCGTATTGTCTTTGGGGTAGAAATATATAACTAAGGTTTTGCCTAGATAATCTGAAAGCTTGAAATTTGTACCGCTAGTTGCGGGTAGTTCAAAATTAGTAACGGTTTTATTTAGCATAGAGGTTGTCATATTGATTATTCTCATTGTTGTAAAAATTTAGCATTAAGGCAAGCTAAAAATTATGACAAACTAAAAATGTTTTGGTTGAGGCTTGTAATCTAATAATTTCAGACTTAAATTATTGCAGCAGACTATTGTGGCAAGCTAAGCGTGATGCGTGTGCCTTGCGGCAAGACCGCATTAAATGTGATATTGCCACCTAGTACTTCGAAGACTTTAAACGCAAATGGAATGCCCAAGCCTGTGCCAAAGCGTTTGGTGCTTGGTCCTGGACTAAGCGTGTGCGGATCTGGCGTAAATGGCATGCCACTACCTTTATCATGTAAGTTGCAGGTGAAAGTGTTATCAAATAGTTGTGTTTCGATGGCAATACTGCTGCCATTGGGCGAGGCATCAATCGCATTTAATATTAAGTTATAAAACACCTGTTCCAGTAAATGTTCATCGGTATGTATTTCAATATTGAGCGGCTGAATATCTTGAACCAGAGTAATATTTTTATCTCTTATTTTTTGTGTCAGCGGTAGCATAGCTCCATCTAAAATGCTGGTAAATCGCACCATTTTTAGCTGGGGCTTTACTGGATGCAAATACGCCAATAATCCACCTGTCCAGCGCTCTAATCTATCTACAGTATTAATAATTCCTTGCAGTGATTCGCGTGTGTCATCATCGTCGGTGGGTTCATCAAGCAGTTGCGCAGTGGCGCGTATACTGGCCAGTGGGTTGCGAATGTTGTGTGCCAACATGGGCACCAGCAAACCCATAGCGGCCTGTTTCTCGGTGCGTACAAGCGCGTCTCTATTGGCCTGCAGCTCTGCCGCCATAAGATTAATTTGTTTTGAGAGCGTAGCTAGTTCAGCCGCACCAGCCTCTGGCACTTGATGTTGTAAATTACCTGCGCTAATTTCGTTGGTGGCCTGCATAATGGCGTTAATGGGGTTAACAATCACTCGCTTTAAAAGCAGCCGCGATAAAATGAGTAGCAGCCCTGCCAATAAAATAGGGATGAGCAATACAGCAATCGAAGCATATTTAGCTTCGTATAATCTTTTTTTTAGTTCAATTTGCTTGAGTGCCAGCAAATCTTCCGCGCGTTTAGATACCGCCTCATATTGGCTAAAAATACCTGTTTCTATATCTTGGTAAAGTGATTTCCGCGAGGCAGCATTAGGTGAGGCTTGGTAGCGGTAAAATAAAGCAGGTGCCTCATTTACAAAGCTTTTGTATTTGCTTTCTAAATCAAGAACAGCCTGCTTTTCTTGTGTGCCAACGGCCAAATTATTGAGCGCATTAAAGTGTTTTAAAATCGATTGCGTATAAGCATCATATTCATTTTTACCGTCTGCATCCTCTAAAAAAAACGTATCAAATAGTTCTTTCATTTGGCGATACAAGTCGCCTCTCGTTTGCTGAATTTCTTGGCTTAAATAGTGAATACGCTGCGATTCTTTGGCCGATTTATCCCAAACATAAATACCATAAGCCCCCGCCGCCGCCGCCAGAAAAATGAGCGCAATAAAAATCAGCTCATGTGCCAATAGTAAATCACGCAAAGCCCTCGTTTTAAAAGACCTGGTTTTATAAGTTTGCGGAATGCGCATTAAGCGCCTTCGAGTTTGAACGAGACAGGAACGGTGATGTTGAAATTACGGCCACGCAGGGCTTCTGGTGGCGCTGGGAAAGGGGATGCTTTGCGCACCATCTCAAGCGCTTGATTGTCCAGCGACTCGTGACCACTACTTTCTTTGACGTTGGCCGATAGCACATTACCGTTACCATCAATTTTTAAATCAAGCAGGCACTCGCCTTGCCAGCCGCGCATTTGTGCAATTTTTGGATAGCTTTTGTGTTTGGCAATCGCTCTGCCTAATGTATTGCCATATTGGCTTAGCGCGTTACTCACGTCATTTTCAGTTGGCTCCACTTTTTTAGGCGGCTCTGGCAGTGGCGCTACAATCACAGGTGTTGCATCTGCTTTTGAGGTTGCTGTGATGACAGTAGGCGGCGGCTCAGCTAGCGTTGGCTCTGGGTTAGCTTCTTGAATTGGAATTGGCTCTGGCGATTTTTTTTGGATAGGTTTTACTGGCTCAGTTATAGGCTTTATTTCTTTTTTAACCGGTTCTGGTTTAATTGGCACAGGCTCTACAACTGGCTCTGGCAATGCAACTGGCGCAAGCGGTGTTGGCTGCATAATTTCTATGGTGAGCGGTTGCGGCTGCTTATTTTCAGTAGTTTCAAACTTAAAATTAGGTAACACCACCGCTAGCAACACATGCAGCAATATTGAGCAGATCACTGCCCAAATCAGCGTGCTTTCACTAAAGTTAGAATGACCGTTGGAATTTTTAATTACGATGCCCAAAATAATATTTACTTACTAAAAATTAGCTAAGCCTTTGATTATACTATATCTTAAAACTAAATGATAACCATTATTATGCTAATTATGGTTGATTTAAACCAAATATTTTGAGTTATGTAAAATTGCAGGGGAGGATCCAAATTTAGAGGAAGCTATCAAGCGGTTGCACACGTACTATGGCGCCAGCCTCGCAACTAGCTACTGTTTCGTCTAACACTATAAAACAATTAGCAGCGCTCATGCTGCTCAACACGCCAGATCCTTGATTAGGCAAGGGTTTTACCTTCCAAGTTCCGTAGCCAGTGTCAACGTCTTGAAACAGAATGCCCCGTTGAAATTCGGTCCGACCAGCGGCTTTTTTAATACTTTCTGTGCATTCCACACTAAAAAATGGCACTGCCCTGCAGGCCGCACCAGATATGGCTTGCAGGGCAGGCTGTACAAATTGGTAAAATGTCACCATGGCAGAAACAGGGTTGCCTGGCAGGCCAAAATAGTGGGCGTTGGCTAACTTGCCATAAGCCAAAGGTCGCCCAGGCTTCATATTAATTTTCCAAAACAACACTTGGCCGTGCTTGGCAAGTAAGGCTTTCATGTAATCGGCCTCGCCCACAGAAACGCCGCCACTGGTAATGACGACATCGTTATTCTGTGAGGCTTCCAGCAAGACTTTCTCTAATAACTCTGGGTCATCTGGCACGTTGCCTAAATCACTCATCTGCACGTTTAATCGGCTTAACATACCAAATAGCGTGTAGCGATTGCTGTCATAAATTTGGCCAGCCTGCAACGGCGTGCCAACGCCAACCAGTTCATCACCTGTACTAAAAAAAGCCACTTTTAGCTGACGAAAAACTTGTACCTCGCCAATACCAAGAGAAGCGACTAAGCCTAAATCGGCGGGCTGCATATGGTGACCATTGGCTAATACGAGTTGGTTTTGTACTAAATCTTCGCCAGCCAATCTGATATGCTGTCCTATCTTAACCAATTGATTCAATGTGATATTTTCATCATTTAAGGTGGTGCGCTCTTGCATTTCGACTGTGTCAGCGCCTTGTGGAATCACAGCACCTGTCATTATTTTTACGCATTCACCTGTTTTTATTTCACCCACATACGGCCTGCCTGCAAATGCGGTGCCAATAAATTTTAGTTTTTTTGTGGCATCCGTAAATTTAAATGCAAAGCCATCCATAGCAGAGTTATTATGTGCGGGCACATTGCATGGCGACACAATCTCTGCCGCCAATATACGATTCAAACTGTTACGCAAAGTGATAGTTTCAGTCTCTGTGACTGGCTGTAAAAACTGTGCAATAAATGCCCGCGCTTGGCTCACGCTCATTGCATTGGGGTCGTAATCGTCCATGCAACTTGGGTCGCTGGCAATTTGATTTAGTGTGGGTTTTGTCATGACTTTAATTCTAGCGCTTTTAAATCTTCAAACGTATTCAGGTTGGTAAAAGCGTTTGTTCTATCTTGTAAAACACAATCGCTAAAATCCA
>JANMBK010000230.1:0-2143 GCA_031360365.1 Methylophilaceae bacterium | reverse complement strand
ACACGCTAATGCGCAAGCTAACGATACCGATCGCGGCGTAGTGAGCGCAGGCTTTGCTTATAGCTCAGCGCGTTTTAATGCATTTGTGATTGCCTCGCAATGCGGCAATAAAGAAGCGTTTGCAGCAGAAAAAGATAAAGCGATTGATTATTTTGTTGAGCAATACAAATTAGCACTGACCGAAAATGTGGCTGATTACACGGCCAATTTCGACAAATATATTAGTCAAAACGCTTAAGTTAAACTTAAGCAACGCTCTATGAGTCTGAAGAATCAAATCACCGAACACATGCAAGATGCCATGCGCGCCAAAGATACCGCTCGTCTTGGTGCCATTCGTTTGCTATTGGCTGCCATCAAACAGCGCGAGGTAGATGAACGCATTGAGCTGACCGATGCCGATGTGATTAGCGTGATTGAAAAAATGTTGAAACAACGCCGCGATTCGATTGCTGCGTTTGAATCTGCGAACCGCACCGATTTGGCCGATATTGAGAAATATGAAGTGAGCGTGCTGCAAACCTACATGCCAAAACAAATGAGTGACGCTGAAATTAGCGCGATTATTGACCAAGTGATTACTGACTCTGGCGCGCAAGGCGCAAAAGACATGGGCAAAGTAGTTGGCTTGGTAAAACCGCTAGTGGCTGGCATGGCCGATATGGGAAAAGTATCTGGCTTGATTAAAGCGAAACTTGCTTAATTAAATCGGTAAAAATTTCAGTAAAATTAGAGGCGCTTTAAGCGCCTTTTTTGTTTAGTCATTTAAGCTCAACTAAAACGTCATTCCCGCGAAGGTGGGAATACAGACAGCAAACATTTTCAATGTGTAATTATTCAACGCCGCAAGGCTAGTATCAAACCGACCTAGATTCCCGCCTTCGCGGGAATGACGAAAACGGAGGATATGACTTTGGTGAAAATTTTGTTATGTTGCATAATTAAACGGTAAAATTGCTACATGATTCCAGAGTCGTTTATCCAAGACCTACTCAACCGCGTTGACATTGTTGATGTCATCGATAAAAGCGTACCGCTTAAAAAAGCAGGTGCCAATTATTCTGCCTGCTGTCCGTTTCATAACGAAAAATCTCCCAGTTTTACCGTCAGCGCTACCAAGCAGTTTTATCATTGTTTTGGCTGCGGCGCGCACGGCACTGCCATTGGGTTTTTGATGGAATACGCAGGCTTAAGCTTTGTGGAGGCGATTAATGATTTAGCCAAAAATGTCGGCATGATTGTACCTGTGCAAGATTCCACGCCAGAATCTAGGCAGGCTGATGCGCAAAATAAAACCATCAAACTTGGCCTCCAAGAAAGTTTGCAACAAGCGGCTAACTATTACAAAGCGCAATTAAAAGAAAGTACGCGCGCCATAGAATATTTAAAAGGCCGAGGCTTAAGTGGCCAAATTGCGGCCAAGTTTCAAATTGGTTACGCACCTGCGGGCTGGCAAAATTTGCAAAACGTGTTTGCTAATTACGATAACGAAGCGCTGCAAACTGCAGGCTTGGTGGTGGAGAACGAACAAGGCAAGCGCTATGACCGTTTTCGTGACCGCATTATGTTTCCTATCCACGACCAAAAAGGCCAGGTGATTGGTTTTGGCGGCCGCGTCATCAATCCTGAAGATACACCCAAATATTACAACTCACCCGAAACGCCGTTGTTTCAAAAAGGCCATGAGTTGTATGGTTTGTTCGTTGCCCGCAGAGCCATAAGAGATGCTGGCCGCGTGCTGGTGGTAGAAGGTTATATGGACGTGGTGGCGCTTGCGCAATATGGCATTGAATACGCTGTGGCTGCGCTGGGCACTGCCACTACACCTTTCCACATTACCAAGCTGATGCGTCAAACCGATGAAATTGTGTTTAGTTTTGATGGTGATAAAGCGGGTCGCACCGCTGCTTGGCGCGCCGCTATGAACGCGTTGCCGGCCTTAACTGACGGGCTAAAATTACGTTTTTTATTTCTGCCTAAAGAGCATGACCCTGACAGCTATGTACGTGAATTTGGCAAAGAGAAATTTGAGCAGGAAATACAAAATGCCATGCCACTTTCGCAATATATTATTGCGCATTTAAGCGAGAGTAACCCACTGAACTCGCAAGAAGATAAAGTGAAGCTTTTAAACGAAGCTGAG
>JANMBK010000218.1:0-11127 GCA_031360365.1 Methylophilaceae bacterium | reverse complement strand
AGCGAAATCATAGTCGTATGTTAGACATTAATTGATTTCGTCAGCATAAAGAGTTTCTAAAAAAATAAGCAACTCCAATTTTATAAAACTACAAGGAGCAAAATATGAATAATAAAGGTCAAATGTTACAAGACCCATTTTTAAATGCACTCAGAAAAGAACATGTGCAAGTCTCAATTTACTTGGTCAATGGCATTAAGTTACAAGGTCAAGTAGATTCTTTTGATCAATATGTGATCTTACTTAAAAACACCGTCACGCAAATGGTGTACAAACACGCCATCTCTACCATAGTGCCAGCGCGCGCTGTCAGCATGGTCATGCCAGAACATCCGGAAGATTAAGTTTGGCAATTAAACCTTCTGGTTACGGCGAAAATACCTTAGCGAATCCTAGCACTCAAACAATTGCGTCTGATGGCGCAGTTGTTTTGGTGAGTATTGATTTTGATGAGACTGATTATGCAGAAAGTCTACAAGAGCTACGTCAACTGGTGACTTCAGCAGGCATGCAAGTGCGCGCCACTATTGAAGGTAGGCGTAGCGCGCCCGATGCCAAATTATTTATTGGTAGCGGTAAAGCTGATGAGTTGAAACTGATGTTGGAAGCTTCTGAGACTAATCTAGTCGCTTTTAATCACGATTTAAGCCCATCGCAACAGCGCAATTTAGAGCGTTTTTTGCAAGCCAAAGTGCTGGATAGAACCGGCTTAATTTTAGATATTTTCGCGCAGCGTGCCAAAAGTCACGAAGGTAAATTACAAGTTGAATTAGCGCAATTAGAACATTTATCGACTAGATTAGTACGTGGATGGACCCATTTAGAGCGCCAAAAAGGCGGCATTGGTGTGCGTGGCGGCCCGGGCGAGAAGCAACTAGAGCTGGATAAGCGCATGATTGGCGTACGCGTCAAACAGTTACGCGAAAAGCTAATTAAACTTAAGTTGCAGCGTAGCATGCAGCGCAAGGCGCGCAAACGCGGCAATGTAATGACCGTATCACTGGTGGGTTATACCAATGCTGGCAAATCAACCCTGTTTAATCGGCTGACGCAATCGGGCGTTTACGCGGCAGATCAACTATTTGCTACGCTAGATACCACCTCGCGCAAACTGTATTTGGGCGATGAGCAATCAGATTATGATGAAAACGGCCAATATTTAGGCCACAGTGAAGTAGTTATATCTGATACGGTTGGCTTTATAAAACACTTGCCAACCACACTAGTTGAGGCATTTGGCGCGACGCTAGAAGAAGCGAAACTAGCCGACTTACTATTGCATGTAGTGGATGTGGCGAGTACAAACCGCGAAGCGCAAGTGACACAAGTGAATAAGGTATTGCATGAAATTGGCGCCTCTGATGTGCCACAACTGCTGGTGTTGAATCAAATTGATCGATTAGACGGTACTATTTTAAATGGTACGGTGGCTGATAATGCAGCGGGTTTTGAACGTGATGAATATGGTAGAATTTATCAAGTGCGCGTGTCGGCCAAGACAGGCGATGGCTTACAGTTTATCAGGCTGGCCATGTCAGAGCATCAGCAGTATTTGAAAAAAATGCGTACAGAAGAAAGTGCGTATGCATAAATTAATAAAAAACAGTTCGGAGTTAGCAATGATTAAGTTAGCAACTTTTAAATTTTCTGGATTTAAATTATTAGGATTTACATTCCCGGGATTTGGCCAAAAAAACAACGAAGGCCCACCTGATCTCGATCAAGTGATGCGTGATATTAGCCAGAAAATTAATAACTTGTTTGGCAAAGGCAAAGGCGGCGGCTTTAACGGTAACAACCAGACGCCAAGCGGCAAAGATTTTAGTGTGCCAATTGCACCTGTTGTGGTGATTATCGTCGCCATTTGGCTGGCGACTGGCTTTTATATTGTCGATCAAGGCTCAGTCGGCGTAGTGCAGCGTTTTGGTAAATACATTAATAGCTCGGAACCTGGCCCGCGCTGGCATTGGCCTTACCCAATTGAGTCCGTGACCGTTGTCAATATGGAGCAAGTGCGTCGTTTAGAGGTTGGTTATCGCAGTAGCAGCGAAGGTTCTGGCAGCAAAACCAAGGTGCCTAACGAATCGTTGATGTTGACCGAAGACGAAAACATTATTGATATGCAAGTGGCGGTGCAATATAAACTAAAGAATGCGGTCGATTACGTATTTGGTAATCGCGATACCGATAAGTCAGTGATGTCGGCAGCCGAAACGGCGATTCGTGAAGTGGTGGGCAAAAGCAAGCTAGACGACTTGCTGCAAAAGGGCTTGCCAGATACATCTGCTAATATGCAGGCGATTTTAGACAGTTATAAAACGGGCATTCAAATTACCAGTGTTTCACGCCAAAAAGGTGCAGCACCAGAGCAAGTAAAAGAAGCCTTTGATGATGTCAATCGTGCAGGACAAGATTACCAACGCCAAATTAATTTAGGCCAAGCTTATGCCAATGATGTGATTCCAAAAGCACGTGGTAATGCATCGCGCTTAGCGGCTGAGGCAGCAGGCTACAAGTTAAAAGTAGAATCTGAGGCTAACGGTAACGCTAGCCGTTTTGATCAGGTGTTGACGCAATATAACAAGGCTCCAGAAGTTACGCGCCAGCGCTTGTATTTAGATGCGCAAGAGCAAATTATGTCGAACACCAGCAAAATTATCGTCGACCAAAAAGCTGGCAACAGCATGCTGTACTTGCCACTCGATAAGCTGATGGAACAAACGCGCTCGGGCAGTGCTAACGCGGCTGCTACAGCGGCGGCTAATGCCAATAGAGATGAAGAAACCGTCAGCGAAGATAACCGCAGCTTATCGCGTGACCGCTAAACAGAATTAAAGGTAAAAATATGAAAAATATTGGTGTAAGTATAGTCGGGTTGTTAGTTGCTTTATTGCTGCTAAGCATGTCACTGTTTATTGTTGATCAGCGTGAGTTTGCTTTGGTGTTTAGATTAGGTGAAATTGTTTCGGTAAAAAAAGAGCCAGGCCTTTATTTTAAAGTGCCATTGGTGGACGATTTGAAACGATTTGAAAAACGTATTGTGACGCTAGATTGGGAGCAGCCTGCAGAGATTGTGACTAGCGAAAATAAAACCATGACCGTAGATTCATTTGTGAAATGGCGCATTATCGATCCTGTTAAGTATTACGTTTCTGTGAAAGAGGGCGGCGAAGCAGCAGCTGAAGATAGGCTTTCGCAAGTCGTCAACTCTGGCTTGCGTGATGAGTTTGGTAAACGCACTGTGCGCGATGTCATCGCCGGTGAACGTGGTGCAATTATGCGTAGTGTAAAAATTTCAGCCGATAAAGAGGCGCGTCAAATTGGTATTCAGGTAGTCGATGTACGCTTAAAACGCGTTGATTATTCTGAAGATATTTCTAAATCAGTCTATGACCGCATGATTGCAGAGCGTAAACGTATCGCCAATCAGTTGCGTTCTGAAGGCTCTGCTGCGTCTGAAAAAATTCGTGCCGATGCTGATAAGCAGCGCGAGGTGATTATTGCCGATGCCTTCCGCGACGCGCAAAAAATGAAAGGTGAGGGCGATGCCAAAGCGGCAGAAATTTACTCGACGGCTTATGGCAAAAATCCTGAGTTTTATGCCTTTTATCGTAGTCAAGAAGCCTACAAAAACAGCTTTAAAAGCAAATCTGACGTGATGGTGCTAGACCCGGGCTCAGAATTCTTCAAATACATGCGCGGCTCAAAATAGATTTTTAATTCGCATTTTGGAATAAACTTGAAAAGCACGATTTTATTGGCATTTGGCTTAATGCTGGTGTTTGAAGGTATGTTGCCGTTTATTGCGCCACAAGCTTGGCGCGACACTTTTAAACGCATGATAGAACTTAAAGATGGTCAAATTCGCTTTGTAGGCGTCTTGTCTATTGTTGGCGGATTATTGCTGATGCTGCTGGCATGAGCGCACTCGACGCATTAATCAACCCTATAATCGCATAATTCTAAACGGCAAGCCTAAGCCAACTGCGCGGTTTGCTTGTATAATATGGGCTATGCGTAACTGGTTACTTCCCGAATTTATTGAAGATGTGCTACCCACTGAGGCGGCGCGAATAGAACAACTTCGCCGGGATTTACTCGATTTATTTAAAGTGCATGGTTATCAATATGTGATTCCTCCTACCTTAGAATATTTGGAATCGCTGATTACTGGCACTGGCCGCGATTTAGATTTAGCTACTTTTAAAGTGGTTGATCAGCTTACTGGTAGATTAATGGGCATTCGTGCCGATATGACGCCACAAGCGGCGCGTATCGACGCGCACATGCTGAATCAGCAAGGTGTTTCTAGGTTGTGTTATGCCGGCACAGTGCTACGTACCAAGCCAGATGGCCTAGCGCGCACGCGCGAGCCACTTCAGTTAGGCGCAGAGTTATTTGGTCATGCTGGCATTGAAAGCGATGTTGAGATTCAGCGCTTAATGATTAAATCGCTGCAATTGCTTGGCTTAAAGCAAATACATATTGATTTTAGCCATGTTGCCATTTTTGAAAGCTTAGTAAAAGCTGGCAATATTGTTGCTGATCTAGAGCAGGCCTTGTATGGCGCCTTGCAAAGCAAAGATAAAGCGGCAGTGGCAAGTTTGGCACAAGACGTGGAGCCAACTATACTGCAAGCTTTGCTAAGCTTAACTGAACTCAATGGTGATATTGGCGTATTAGACCAAGCGTTGAAAACATTGCCAAAATTACCAGAAATTACCCAAGCACTCGCTAATTTAAGTGCGGTGGCTGGTAAGCTGAGCGATTTAAATGTGCAAGTTTCGTTCGATTTGGGCGAGCTGCGTGGTTATCACTACCACAGTGGCATTGTATTTGCCGCTTATGCGCAGGGCTACACCGGCCCTGTAGCGCTGGGTGGACGTTACGATGAAGTTGGTGTTGCCTTTGGTCGTGCGCGACCTGCCACTGGCTTCAGCATTGATTTGCGTGGCATTGTCACCGCGCTTACGCCTGCACATTTACCCAAAACCATTTTAGCGCCAGAAGATAACGATGCGGCATTATTGGCAAAAATTGATGCGCTGCGCGCAGATGGCTTGGTGGTGATTCAAGTATTGCCACACACTTTGGTGAGCGCGAAAGAACTTAACTGTGATACTCAGCTGGTGTTACGCGATGGCGAATGGCGCATTGAAGCAATAAAAATATAAATCAATAGCAATTAATTTAAAAAGTAATTATTTATGGCAAAAAATGTAGCAGCTAAGAATGTTGTCGACGCTAAAAATGTGGTGGTAATAGGCACGCAATGGGGCGATGAAGGCAAAGGCAAAATTGTCGATTGGCTCACCGACCATGCGCAAGGCGTGGTGCGTTTTCAGGGCGGACACAATGCTGGTCACACTTTGGTTGTAGGAAAGAGTGTGTACAAACTCAACTTGGTACCTTCAGGTATTGTGCGTGATAAGGTGAACTGTTACATCGGCAACGGGGTGGTGCTAGACGCAGCGCACTTATTAAGTGAGATTGAAAGCTTAGAAAAAGGCCAAAATGGAATTAAAGGCCTCGAAGTAAAAAATCGCTTAAAAGTGAGTCCAGGTTGCCCGTTGATATTAAGCCATCACGTCGCGGTAGATGTGGCACGCGAAGCCAAACGCAGCGCTGAGAAAAAAATCGGCACCACAGGCAAAGGCATAGGCCCGACTTACGAAGACAAAGTCGCGCGCCGTGCGCTGCGGGTTTACGATTTATTTTACCCTGAGCGTTTTGCCGAAAAATTACGCGAAGTAATGGATTACCACAACTTTGTTTTAAGCAATTATTTAGGCGCACAAGCGGTTGATTTTAATCAACAATATGACGCAAGCATGCAACATGCAATCGCGCTAAAACCACTCATTTCTGATATTTCTGCAGACTTGTACGCGGCCAATGCGCGTGGTGAGAATTTATTGTTTGAGGGCGCGCAAGGTACGTTGTTGGATATCGATCACGGCACATATCCTTACGTGACATCTAGCAACTGCATTGCAGGCCAAGCGAGCGGCGGCACCGGCGTTGGCGCCAATATGCTGCATTATGTGTTGGGCATTACCAAGGCCTACACTACGCGCGTTGGTGGTGGACCGTTCCCGAGCGAGTTGGATATAGATTCTGCTGGCGCGCCCGGCACGCAAATGTCGGTAAAAGGCCAAGAAATTGGCACTGTGACAAAAAGAAAAAGAAGATGCGGCTGGTTTGATGCAGCAGCGTTGCGTCGCAGCGCGCGTATTAACGGCCTAACAGGCTTGTGCATCACCAAATTAGACGTGTTAGACGGCATTGATGAGCTGCAAATTTGCACCGGTTATGAGTTAGACGGAAAAACTATCGACATGTTGCCAATTGGCGCAGATGACGTGGCACGCTGCAGGCCAATATATGAGCGTGTTCCAGGCTGGCATGATAATACTTTTGGCGTTAAAACCTGGGCTGGTTTACCTAAAGCCGCCCAGCATTACCTAACACGCCTGGAAGCCTTATGTGGCGTGCCAATTGCAATCGTGTCGACAGGCCCTGAAAGAGACGAAACGATCGTGATACAACACCCATTTGGGGTTTAAGCGATGCGCCTGCCCGAGAAAAAACGTCTCGCTTGGGCAATCACAGGTTCTGGTCATTTTCTGCGTGAATCGCTGGTAGTTCTACAAAGCTTAGAAAACGTCGATATTTTTCTCAGCAAAGCGGCGGCGGAGATCATCAGGCAATATGGTTTTCAGGCGCAATTAGACGCAACAAATCATAAGGTTTATCAAGACAAAACCGCCAGCAGCGTGCCTGTGGAGCTGTTTTATGCGGGTAAATATCATACCTTGGTGATTGCGCCTGCCACGTCAAACACCATTGCCAAAATGGCAATGGGGCTTTCAGATTCACTAGCAACCAATCTTTACGCGCAAGCAGGCAAAACGCAGGTGCCGAGCATTATTTTTGCATGCGATACCATTCCGGCTGCAGGTGAAAATTCAATTGAATCTGAAGCGCCGCGCGATAATATGGTGCAAGTATTTCCGCGCCAAATTGATTTAGATAACGTGCAAAAATTAGCTAGTTTTGAGCATACAAAAATTGTCGAGAGCGTAAGTATGCTCTGCGAGGCAATATCCATGAGGCTTGCAGAGCATGTAAATAAGATGACTGCAAAATGAAGGCCGAAAAGCTACTTTTTTTAACTGGTAAGTTAGCAGAAAAAAGCCTGCATAAAGTGTTGGCAGAAATCCAAGATAAAAATCTCGCTAATCCCAAAACACCACCTTTTAAGTATCGCATCGAGCAAATTGGCGTTTCTGTGGCTGCGCTAATGACACCAGAGATGATTACACGCCGCTTAAAAAATACCGGCGAAGCGAATAAAATGATTTTGCCAGGTTTGTGCCAAGGCGATTTAAGCCAACTGCATCGCCAATACGGCATTCCGGTTGAGCGCGGGCCTGACGATTTAAAAGATTTGCCACAGTATTTTGGGCAACAAGGCATAGCGCCAGATTTAAGCCAATATAGCTGCCAAATTTTTGCCGAAATTGTCGATGCGCCCGATTTGAGCGTTGATGCAATTGTAAAAAAAGCGGAAAAATTTAAAGCGCAAGGCGCCAATGTGATTGACTTGGGTTGCTTGCCAAATAAACTCTTTAAACATTTAGCTGACAGTATTAAAGCTTTAAAGCAGGCTGGTTTTAAGGTGAGTGTCGATAGTATGAACAGCGACGAATTGTTGCTTGCTGGCAAAGCGGGCGCCGATTACTTGCTCAGCTTAACTGAAAAAACGCTGTGGATTGCCGATGCCGTGCAAGCCATGCCGATATTGATTCCCAGCCGACCTGGCAATATGGCATCACTTTATCGCGCGATTGAAACTTGCCTGAAAATTAACAAGCCATTTATTGCCGATGCGATTTTAGACCCGATTCATTTTGGGCTGGCAGATTCGATTGTGCGTTATCATAAACTGCGCAAAAAATATCCACAGATACAAATAATGATGGGTATTGGCAACCTGACCGAGCTGACGGACGCCGACACCACTGGCATTAACGCGCTGCTTTTCGGCATTATTTCAGAGTTGAATATCAACGCGGTTTTAGCGACTTCGGTCAGCCCACACGCAGTCAATGCGATTGCAGAGGCCGACATGGCGCGCCGCGTGATGCACGCCGCTGAGCGCGATAGTCGGCTACCACGCGGCTATTCTACTGCACTGAACGGCCTGCATGATAGAAAGCCGTTTAGCTATAATAATCAAGAAATTAGCGAGATTGCAGCGCAAATTAAAGACCCGAGTTTTAGGATTATGGCGAATGAAACAGGCGTGCACGTGTTCAACCGCGATGGGCTTTTGGTTGACGTCGACCCATTTGCGTTTTACCCGAATTTAGGCGTTGAGAATGATGCTAGCCACGCATTTTATTTGGGTGTAGAGCTGGCGCGCGCGCAAATTGCGCACCAACTTGGCAAACGATATGTACAAGATGAAGAGCTAAATTGGGGCTTTGCGACTAATGCAAACAAAGAAGTTAGAAAAAGCCATCGCGAAGCGAGCCAAAAAGAAAAGCAGGCAAGCAAAAAAATTGAAGAATCATGATTTTTGAAACCATAGTAATTACCCAAGATATAACAGGTAAAGCACATGTGGCGCCATTTGGTGTTAAATACGACGGTGATCTGGTTTTTATTTCGCCCTATAAACCCTCCACCACATTAGAGAATATTCTCACCACAAAAACGGCGACACTGAATATTACCGATGACGTGCGTGTGTTTGCAGGGGCGCTCACTAATCGTATTAGTTCAGCTAATATTAAATTGACACCTCTGCGAGCCACCCATGCCCAAACCAATGGCCATGCGGGCTACAGGCTTACTCATGTGCTCTCGCATAGTGAGTTGCACCTAATTCAAGTAAAAGATGACACCACGCGGTCGCAACTTATGATGCAAAAAATACATACAGAAACCCACGCACCTTTTCTAGGATTTAACCGCGCGCAAGCGGCAGTCATCGAGCTTAGTATTTTGGTTAGCAGGCTGCACATGTTGCCGCGCGAAAAAATTGAGGAAGAATTGGCTTACTTACAAATTGCCATCAATAAAACTGCAGGCGAGCGTGAACTGGAAGCTTGGGGCTGGCTGACAGAAAAGATTGAACATTATTATGCTAGATAATTTTTTGATTAATATAAAAGTATGACGCAATTACTAATTAGCATAAAAAATGCACAGGAAGCCAAGTTAGCGCTAGCATCTGGCGTGGATATTATCGACCTGAAAGACCCAAATATCGGTGCGTTAGGCGCTTTAGATTTGGCTACGACTAAAGTAATTGTTGATTTGGTGAATGGTAGAGCGATAGTCAGTGCAACGGTTGGAGAACAACATTCAAACTTAAGCGAGCTCGTGACTGACATTCAAACACGTGCAGATATTGGCGTAGATATTATCAAAATTGCCGTATCAGATTTATTTCAAGCAACTGATTTTTATGATGAAATTGCAAAAATAACTAAAGCAGAAATAAAATTGGTAGCGGTATTTTTTGCAGATGAAGAGGTTAATTTAAATTTGTTGCCCACATTAAAAAATGCGGGTTTTTATGGCACGATGCTGGATACTAAAAAAAAGCAGTACGATTTGTTACAAGTACAACAACAAGATAATTTACGTTTATTTACACAGTGGTGCCACAATTATCAGTTAAAATCAGGATTAGCTGGTTCATTGCAACCACAATATATAGATTTTCTCATGGAGATTAATCCTACATACATTGGTTTTAGAGGAGGCATATGTGAAAACTCTTGTCGAGAATCTGCGCTAAATCCATCAAAGGTCGATGAGGTTGTGAATATGTTGCGTAAAGGCAACAAAAATCGCACAAAAGCGCAGTGAATCGTGGGCTTAGCGTTGCATAGTTAATGTAGATTAAGTATAGTAAAGTTTAATATTACGTAGTGAATGTTTGTTTTAAGATTAATAACTGAGGAGTTAAACAATGAATAAGAAATTAGTTGGTCTAGCCGTTGCAGCAACCTTGGGTCTAACAGCCCTTTCAGCGTCTGCTGAGGATATGTTCCGCGGCGCTTGGTATGCAGTGCCAGGTATTAGCTACATGGATACAGATAATGATTTAGATGCAGATAATGGTCGCGGTGGCTTTATTAGTATCGGTAAAGAGCTTTCACCTAGCTGGGATTTACAAGGCCGCCTTGGTTATAATCGCGCGGACGAAGATACAGGTATCCCAGGTGCCGGCGGAAAATATAAGCAAACAACCTTGGGTTTAGACGCGCTGTACATGTTCAGTCGTGATAAATTCCGTCCATTCTTATTGGCTGGCTTAGGTGCAGCCCGTAATAAAGTTGATTACAGTGGCATTGGTTTAACAGATAAAAACAAAACATCATGGTTGGCAGGTTTGGGTTTTGGCGCTCAGTATTTGTTTACTGATAACTTTGGCTTACAGGCAGATTTGCGTCATCAATGGAGTAAAGCTGAAGCAAGAAATGCATCGAGGACTTTTGATGTAGATGAAACGATTGGTAATACATTATTCAACTTAGGTGGCATCATCCGTTTTGGTGCACCAACACCAGTTGTGGCTGAGGTTGCACCAGAACCAGCACCAATTGCAGCCGCACCAGAGCCAATGCCTGAGCCAGCGCCAGCACCAGAGCCAGTAAAATGCACGCCACAAATGGATACCATTACTGTGGGCGCTGAAAAACTCTTTGGTTTTGACAAGGCTAACATTAGTGAAGAGGGTAAAGCTGCATTAAATGACGCTGCTGCGAAAATTAAAGCAAATCCTGAGTTGAAAGCAGTGATTGTCACTGGTCATACAGACCGTATTGGTTCAGACGCTTACAACCAAAAACTTTCTGAGCGCCGTGCTAACTTAGTAAAAGATTACCTGGCTGCGCAAGGTGTTGATCCTGCACTGATTGAAGCCGGTGGTAAAGGTGAATCAGACCCTGTGGTGCCATGGTCTGGTAATAAAGCCACTAAGAAATTGATTTCATGCCTACAACCTAACCGTCGCGTAACAATTCAAGCTGAAGGTCAAAAAGAAACAGGCTGTAATTAATCTAAGCTAGATTAAGTAGTTGTAAAAAACCCCGCTACGCGGGGTTT
>JANMBK010000193.1:0-12282 GCA_031360365.1 Methylophilaceae bacterium | reverse complement strand
GTGAGGGTTGTTTTTTGCTGACAATGGTTAAGTCTGAAGGGCTAATTTCATGGTTGTCTGCCGTTTGAATCAGTAAGCCTGAGCCAATTCTTTTGGTATCATGTGAGTTTCTGCCTTGCTCCCATGGCGTGTTTCCACTCCCATGACACCAAAAGAATTGGCTCTGGCTTGCTGATTCAAACGGCAGATAACCACGAAATCTCACCTTCCGACCTAACAATTGTCAGCAAAAAACAACCCTCACCGCAACAAATGGCCGATATGCTATTTGCGTGGAATGTAGCAAAATACGTCAAAAGTAATGCCATTGTGTTTTGTGGTGATGGTATGACCTTAGGCGTAGGCGCAGGCCAAATGAGCCGTGTCGACAGCACTAAAATTGCGATTATTAAAGCGCAAAATGCGGGCTTAAGCCTGAAAAACTCAGTTGTTGCATCAGATGCTTTCTTTCCGTTTAGAGATGGCATTGATGCACTTGCCGCCGCTGGGGCGTCTTGTGTGATTCACCCGGGTGGCAGCATGCGCGATGATGAAGTGATAAAAGCGGCAGATGAACATGGTTTGGTCATGGTCACCACGGGCATTCGCCATTTCCGTCACTAGTTGCTATCACTAAAGGATATTGAGTATGAAAATTTTAGTGATTGGCAGCGGCGGCCGCGAACATGCGATTGCATGGAAAATTGCCCAAAATAAAGAAATTAGCCGCGTTTATGTAGCGCCTGGTAACGCAGGCACTGCCACCAATCCAGATATGATGAATGTGCCGATTAGTAGCGTGCCTGATTTATTAGCATTTGCCCAAAAGGAGCAAATTGGCCTGACCATTGTGGGGCCAGAAGCACCGCTTTCTATGGGCGTTGTGGATGTTTTTCGCGCAGCTGGTCTAAAAATTTTTGGCCCAACCAAAGCCGCTGCACAATTAGAAAGCAGCAAAGATTTTGCCAAAGCGTTTATGTTGCGCCACAACATTCCCACCGCCAAATATCAAACCTTTAGCGATGCTAAACTGGCGCATGAGTATGTAAGCGCACAAGGTGCGCCGATTGTGATTAAAGCCGATGGATTGGCCGCTGGCAAAGGCGTAGTGGTGGCAATGTCTTTAGAAGAAGCGCATCATGCAATTGACATGATGCTGGCAGATAATAAGCTCGGTAGCGCCGGTTCTAGAGTCGTGATTGAAGAATTTTTAACTGGTGAAGAAGCAAGTTTTATTGTGATGGTAGACGGTAAAAATATATTGGCACTGGCTACCAGCCAAGACCACAAACGCTTGCTAGATGGTGACCAAGGGCCAAATACGGGTGGCATGGGCGCCTATTCGCCAGCGCCATGTGTGACGCCAGAAATTCATGCGCGTGCGCTACGCGAGGTGATTCGTCCTACGATAGAAGGCATGGCGAAAGATGGTATTCCTTATACTGGCTTTTTGTACGCTGGCTTAATGATTTCGCTAGATGGCAGCATTAAAACGCTAGAGTTTAACTGCCGCATGGGCGACCCAGAAACGCAACCGATTATGTTACGGCTGAAATCTGATTTTGTGGCATTGGCTGAACATGCAGTAAATGGCACACTAGACAGAGCAGAAGCCGAATGGGATAGACGCACTGCATTGGGCGTGGTGATGGCAAGTGCCAACTATCCCGATACGCCTAGATTAGGTGACGAAATTACTGGTTTACCAAAAAATCTAGAAGATGCACAAGTTTTTCATGCAGGTACGCAACTCAAAGACGGTAAAGTCGTCACCAGCGGCGGCCGCGTATTATGTGTCACTGCGCTGGGCGAAACGGTGAAATTTGCACAACAACAAGCCTATAAAATAATCGATGAGATTCAATTTAATGGCGCTCAATATCGCACTGATATTGGCTATCGGGCCATTAAAGGCTAAGCTATTTTGAATACGCAAGCAGTTTTAACTTACCTGCAGAGCTTACAAGCCAAAATTATTGAGGCCTTAGAGATTGTTGACGGCAAAACCTTCCTACATGACAGTTGGAACAGGCCAGAAGGTGGTGGCGGTAATAGCTGTTTGTTAGAAGGTGGCAACGTGTTTGAACGTGCTGGTGTTGGATTCTCGCATGTGCTTGGCAATAAGCTGCCACCAGCCGCCACCATTGCTCACCCCGAAGCTGCTGGTAGAAATTGGGAAGCAATAGGTGTTTCACTAGTCTTGCACCCGCGAAACCCCTATGTGCCCACTGTACATATGAACATTCGCTTTTTTGTGGCGGAAAAAGAAAATGAGCAGCCGATTTGGTGGTTTGGCGGCGGCATGGACCTGACCCCCTACTACGGTTTCGAAGAAGATTGCGCGCACTTTCACCGCACCAATAAAACTGCACTCGATGGCTTTAACTCTACTTATTATCCTGCGTTTAAAAAACACTGCGACGAATATTTTTACTTAAAACATCGCAAAGAGCCGCGGGGCATTGGTGGTATTTTCTTTGATGATTTTAATGAGCTCGGTTTTGAGCAAAGTTTTGCACTGCAACGCGCAGTCGGTGATAGTTTTTTACAAGCTTATTTGCCTATTTTGCAACGCCGCAAAGATATCGCTTACAGTGAAAAAGAACGCGATTTTCAAGCTTATCGACGTGGACGTTATGTCGAGTTTAATTTGGTATTCGATCGCGGTACGTTATTCGGTTTACAGTCGAATGGCCGCACTGAATCCATCTTAATGTCGATGCCACCGATTGTGAAATGGCGCTACGATTGGAAGCCAGAAAACGGCAGCGCGGAGGCTAAACTTTACACGGATTTTCTGATTGACCGCGACTGGCTTTAATTCATGTAAACTGGCGTAAAAGTATAATGGCACTTAAAATATAAAAGCAGGGATAGAAAAATGTTAGCAAAACTTTTACGTACCAAACCCGTCATCCCGCACGGTAGCAGCGGCCTTAAAAAATGCTTAAGCGCATTTGATTTAGCACTTTTAGGTATCGGTTGTGCTATTGGAACTGGCATTTTTGTACTAACAGGCTTGGCGGCCGCCACGCAATCCGGCCCAGCAGTTGTGCTGTCGTTTGTGTTTGCAGGTATTGCCTCGGCCTTTGCAGCATTGGCCTATGCCGAACTTGCCTCGTCTATCGGCGGCTCTGGCAGCGCTTATGGTTACAGCTATGTTGCGTTTGGTGAGTTAATGGCTTGGGTAATGGGCTGGATATTGTTGCTAGAATATGGCGTAGGTGCGGCCGCCGTGGCCAATGGCTGGTCAGGATATTTTGTTAACACGCTAGCCAACTTTAATATTTATCTGCCAGAAACCCTCACCAAAGCACCTATGCTGGGCGGCACCATTAATTTACCTGCCTTTGCCATTATCTGGGCACTCACAATTTTGCTGATTGTGGGCGTAAAAGAAAGTGCCCGTGTAAACAACATCATTGTCGTCATCAAGCTTTCTACTATTGCCATTTTTATTGCGCTGGCGGTTGGGCACGTTAATAGTGAAAATTGGCAGCCATTTATGCCGTTTGGTTGGTTTGAAACGTTAGATACTGGCAAAAATATAGGCGTGCTGGCAGGTGCATCTTTGGTGTTTTTTGCCTACTTTGGCTTTGATGCGGTTTCTACCGCGGCAGAGGAATGTAAAAATCCGCAGCGCGATTTACCGATTGGTTTACTTGCCTCATTAGCATTTTGTACGGTGATTTATATTTTCGTGTCGGGCATACTCACTGGCGTCGTACCTTACACCGAGCTGAATACCTCATCGCCTGTAGCTTATGCGCTCACCAAGTTGGGCTACACATGGGCTTCTACCCTAGTGGCCACAGGTGTGCTGGCTGGACTTATCACGGTGTTATTGGTATTGCTGTATGGCTTAACGCGTATTTTATTTGCCATGAGCTGCGATGGCTTAATTTCGCCTGTATTTTCTAAAGTAAACCCTGATCGCCAAACACCCACACGCATTATTTTAATGTGCGGTTTTGTGGTGTCCTTAGTGGCAGGTTTTTTTCCATTGGGAGAGTTAGCAGAAACGGTGAATATTGGCACGCTGGCCGCATTTGTCATGGTGTGCGTAGGCGTGATTGTGTTGCGTATTCGCCAACCCAATTTGCTACGTCCATTTAAAAATCCTTGGAATCCAGTCATTCCAGTACTAGGCATTTTATCGTGCGGCGCGTTAATGGCGTTTTTGCCTAGCTCCACTTGGCTACGATTTGGTATTTGGATAGTGGTTGGTTTGGTGTTTTACTTTGCGTATTCGATGAGGCACAGCAAACTCAATCAATAAATTAGATAGTAAATTCAAACTGTAATCTTAGGGCATTAAAAAGCCAGCTTTTCAGCTGGCTTTTTTTACTTGTTGCTTTTTACTTTGGCATTGGCCTGTATTAAAGACTAAAGCTACATAGCTAAAATCCACTGTACGATTGATTTAATATCATCATCTTTTACTTGTGGACTGTTAGCTGGCATTGGCATAGGACCCCAAACACCACTACCACCAGCTTTAACTTTGGCAATTAATTTTGCTTCAGCAGTTTTGTCACCTTTGTATTTAGCGGCAACATCTTTTAAAGCTGGGCCTAATACTTTTTTATCGATTGCGTGACATGCTAAGCAGCCACTTTTTTGTGCCAAAGCTTGTGAAGCACTGGCTTGACCAGTGAATAACACGGCTGCGGCTGCGATTGTTGCTAATAAAACTTTCATGCTATCTCCTTGAATTCTTGTAATAAAACCTGCAATCTTTTGCAACATGCATATTACCTGACATTTTAAAATCTACAATAGCCCACTTGGTTAATACTAGGTTAAAAATAGTCTTGGCTAATTAACATTTGTAAATTTACAACGCCAAGTTTTTTAGCAACGCTTGCAAATTATTTAAACTCGGTGAGCAAACAACGCCTTGGCATACCCAAGCGTTGACATCTTTAGTCAGTTTTCTTTGCAGTGTGGGCGGCAAGTCTTGCTTAGCAGTCTCGATAGTTTCATTTAGATAAAAGAACAGATGATGTGGAAAATAATGTTGCTGAATCGCATCGCGCCACACCGCCATTAGTTTGGCGTCGCCACGAATAATGACAATACTTGGCGGTGTTAAAAATTCTTGCAGTGCATGAGCAAGACTAGCGCAGGCGGCAGGATTATTGACTAAGTTTTTATCAAAAGCCTTTAAAGCACGTTCGGCTGCATGCAAATAGCGGGGCTCACCTAAAATATGTCCTAACTTTTGCAACGCAACCGTAGCAATACCGTTGCCATTGGGCGTGGCGTTGTCGTAGGCTTGCTTGGGGCGATGAATTAGTGTTTCATGCGTATGACTAGTAAAGTAAAATCCACCATCTTCTGCCTCAAAATCTGCTAACAATGCTTCAGCTAAGTCTTCAGCAAAACTTAAATCAATTGCGCGATAGTCGGCTTGAAGCAACTCGATTAAAGCATCCAACAAAAACGCGTAATCATCTAGGTAAGCATTTAAATGTGCATGATAATTGCCATTGCCGTCGTCTTTACAAGTCGCTAATAATTGATCATTCACCCACATGTTTTCGCGAATAAAATCTACCGCATTTTGCGCAAACTCTACCCAATCTGATCGATTAAACACGCGCCCTGCGCGCGCTAAACCTTTAATTGCCAGTGCGTTCCAGCTGGTTAAAATTTTATCGTCACGCCCTGGATAAGGACGTTTGGCACGCGCTTCAAATAATTTAGTTTGCACATTCTTTAATGCGAGGATTTCGTCATGCTCTACAGGCCTTACCAAATAAGGGTGCCAGGCCTGCGTGTTTGAATGTGGGTCTTCAAAATTAGACGCACGGTCAAAACCAAAACATTGGCTGGCCAGCATAAATTCTTCTGAAGTGAGTAATTTTTTTACTTCTGAGAGTTGCCACACATAAAACGCTCCTTCGGCCGAGTGTCCATTTTCATCTGGCGAATCTGCATCTAGTGACGAATAAAATGCACCGTTTTTATCGCGCATTTCACGCACTAACCACGCTACAGTTTCTTCTATTATTAGTTGGTATTGAGCATCTTTACTAATTTGCCAGCCATCGCAATACAAAAATAACAGTTGGCCATTGTCGTAAAGCATTTTTTCAAAATGCGGAATGTTCCAACGCGAATCGACTGAATATCTACAAAAACCACCACCCAGTTGATCGTAAATGCCGCCGTTAGCCATCGCAGATAACATCTGCAAGGCCATGGCTTCAGCCCTTTTATTACCCGCCTTTGCTTGATGAAGTAGCAGTGTGATATCAGCAGGGTTAGGAAATTTTGGCGCACTGCCAAAGCCACCATACTCAAAATCGAAGCTACTTTCTAAGGAATCAAACGCTAATTTTAAAGTATTTGTACTTGCACTTAATGTGCTGCTAGGCTCAGGAATGGTGCGTTTCAGCGCATCAACCAGTTGCGAATTTTGCACTGCCAAATCATCTTTTTTCTCGTGATAAAAAGCTGCAACCCTTGGGATTAAATCAGCAAAACCCGGCAATTGGTATTTAGCGGATTTAGGAAAGTAGGTACCTGTAAAATAAGGTTGTTGATTTGGCGTTAAAAACACGGTGAGCGGCCAGCCACCACTTTTTTGACTGAGCATGCTGTGTGCAGTTTGGTAAATTTGGTCTATATCAGGGCGCTCTTCACGATCGACTTTGATATTAATAAAGTGCTCGTTCATCACTGCGGCCACATCAGCATCTTCAAACGATTCATGCGCCATCACATGACACCAATGGCAGGCAGAATAGCCAATGGAAAGTAGAATCGGCTTATCAAACTCTATCGCTAAAGTTAGCGCTTCTGCACCCCACGGGTACCATTCCACCGGGTTATCTGCATGCTGTAGAAGGTAAGGGCTAGTTTCGAGCGCTAATGTATTTGCCATTACAGCGTCTCGATTACATACTCCGCGCTTATTACATGGGTGCGACCTGGGTTAATCACCACCATATTATCCAACGCATTGGTGGTTTCCACACACACTGTTTTCCGCCATTCATCTGGTTCACCCATATCAGTCATTTGAGCCGCTTTTTCCTCACCAGGCGTCCAAACCACAGTGGTATCGCTGCCCGATTTTGAAATGTGTATCAGACGATTGAAGCCTACGTCGTGCACTGTGCAGTCAGAGCTATGGTCTATGTACACACGGTCAAATTCACCATCAAACTTAAGCGCGTTATGCTCTACATGGCGTTGATATTTAAGTATTTTGTCTGCATACACACAATCTTGCATGCCAGTAATTTTTACGTTGGAAATATCGCTAACATTTAAATAGGTATGAAACGCTTCGCCGATGACAAACGGGTGATCGGCCTTGTTAGTGGTTGACATATCAACCCGCAAGCGCCGCCCCACGGTAATCGTGATGGTCAACGCGTAGGGATAAGACAGCTGCCGCTTGGCTTCTTCTGTTTCCATCATTTCCAACATAATACGCGTAGCGCCTGTGGCTGTTGAGTCCACATCGATAACGCGCCAAGGAATTACCCGCGCAAAGCCATGTGGGCAAAAAGTACTATCTGTAGGGTGAGCGCCAAACCACGGCCAGCAGATTGGTACGCCGCCGCGTATTGAACGGCCTTTTACAAAACGCGCATTACTTGATAACCACAGCACAGGATCTTTTAAAAACTTAGGTTGCCAATGCATCACATGCGCACCCTGCAGCGCGATTTTTGCGGTGCAAAGTGGGTTATTCACCTCAAGGTATTGCAAGCCACTTTCATCTTTAGTTTGCAACACGTGCGCATGCAGCCTTAAACGTTTTTCCGTTTTAAGGCCGCTAGTTTCTACGAGATTATTTTCTAGTGGCTTAGTTTCTATGACGTCTATTTCTGTAGTTTCTGTATTCATTGTATTTACCAACTTAAGCTTATCCATAATGGTTATTTTTCAATCTGAGAAACATCACGCACTGCACCACGTGCCGCACTGGTGCTCATTGCAGCATAAGCGCGCAAAGCCGGCGAAACATGGCGCTCACGGTTGACTGGCTTCCAAGCGGCTTTGCCTTTGGCTTCCATTTTTGCACGGCGGTGAGACATTTCTTCATCAGAAATTGCCAAATGAATGGTGCGATTAGCAATATCAATTTCGATGGTATCGCCTTCTTCCACCAAGCCAATGGCACCGCCCTCAGCCGCTTCAGGCGATACATGGCCGATTGAAAGTCCCGAAGTTCCACCTGAAAAACGCCCATCTGTCAGCAAAGCACACACTTTGCCTAAATCTTTCGATTTTAAATAAGATGTTGGATACAGCATTTCCTGCATGCCAGGGCCACCACGTGGGCCTTCGTAACGAATCACCACTACATCACCCGCTATTATTTTATCGGCAAGGATTGCCTCAACTGCCGCATCTTGCGATTCAAAAATGCGTGCCGGACCAGAAAACGCTCTTAATACCGAGGTAGGCACGCTAGTGGTGTAACGTAACTCCTCTGCCTCAAACATGCTCATATCCACCCCGGCAGTTTTAACAATACAGCCATCTAAAGCAATATTGCCGTACAGCACGGCCAACCCACCATCTTGTGAATAAGCATGGGCTTTGTCGCGTATGCAGCCCTCGGCACGGTCTGTGTCTAAATCAGGCCACAACATACTTTGACTAAACGCAATGGTAGTTGAGATTCCTCCAGGCGCCGCGCGGTAGAATTTTTTGACTTCTTCATCCTTGGTTACCATCACATCCCACTGCGCCAGTGCTGCGCCCATACTTGGGCTATGCACGGTGGGCGATTCGTGGTGGATTAATCCTGCACGATTCAATTCACCTAAAATACCCATCACGCCACCGGCACGGTGTACGTCTTCCATGTGAAACTTAGCGGTAGCTGGAGCAACTTTGCAAATATTCGGTACATGGCGCGAAATGCGGTCAATATCACTCATAGTGAAATCAAGCCCCGCTTCATGCGCCGCAGCTAGTAAATGCAGTACTGTATTGGTTGATCCGCCCATGGCCACATCCAGCGTCATCGCATTCTCAAAAGCTTGCAAATTAGCGATGGCGCGTGGCAACACTGAATAATCATCTTGCTCGTAATGACGTTTCGCCAAATCTACAATCAACCGCCCTGCTTTTAAAAATAATTCTTTACGCGCGGCATGCGTAGCCAAAGTGCTACCATTGCCAGGCAAGCTCAAGCCCAATGCCTCAGTCAGGCAATTCATCGAGTTAGCGGTAAACATGCCAGAGCATGAGCCACAGGTGGGGCAAGCTGAACGCTCGATTTCATCAGCTTCGGCATCACTTACCTTGCTATCTGCCGCCGCTACCATGGCATCCACCAAATCCAGCTTGCGTACATTGCCGGCCCAGTTTACTTTACCAGCTTCCATCGGCCCACCAGAGACAAACACCACAGGGATGTTTAAGCGCAGTGCCGCCATCAGCATACCAGGGGTAATTTTGTCGCAGTTAGAAATACACACCAGCGCATCTGCACAATGCGCATTAACCATATATTCAACGCTGTCCGCAATTAAATCACGGCTAGGCAAGCTATACAACATACCGCTGTGGCCCATGGCGATGCCATCATCTACGGCGATAGTATTAAATTCTTTAGCCACACCACCCGCGCGCTCAATCTCACGCGCCACCAATTGACCTAAATCTTTTAAATGCACATGACCTGGCACAAATTGCGTAAAAGAATTCGAAATAGCAATAATTGGTTTTTCAAAATCGCCATCTTTCATACCAGTAGCGCGCCACAATGCGCGGGCGCCTGCCATATTGCGGCCATGGGTGGTAGTGCGTGAACGATAAACGGGCATGAGTAACCTTACAAAAATAAAACCGTTTAAATAAAACGTATAATAGCTATTTTACCGCAACTTCAAAGCTTGGACATGCAAAATATGGCTTTAATTCACCCACAATTCGATCCAATAGCATTACATATCACCGATAGCTTTGGCATTCATTGGTATGGACTCATGTATTTGCTGGGATTTATTGCTTTTTTGTTGCTCGGTAAGCATCAAATTAAACATAAACAGTGGTTTGGCTGGAACGCGCAAATGCTCGACGACGCTTTATTTTATGGCGCGTTAGGCGTTATTTTAGGCGGCAGAATTGGCTTTGCTTTATTTTATCAATTTGATAATTTTTTACAAAATCCACTCGATATTTTTAAAGTATGGCAAGGCGGCATGAGCTTTCACGGCGGCTTTTTAGGTGTGCTGATGGCCATGTTTTTGTTTAGGAGAAAATACCCACAACCTTGGTTAAAAATCATGGATTTTGTCGCTCCTTTGGTGCCGATTGGCTTAGGCGCTGGACGCTTGGCTAACTTCATCAATGGTGAGCTGTGGGGCCGTGCGACAAACTCTAGTTTTGGCATGATTTTTCCGCAAGTCGATAACATCGCGCGCCATCCATCTCAGCTTTATCAATTTGCGCTAGAGGGTTTACTACTGTTCGCGATTTTGTGGTGGTTTTCGCGCAAGCAGCGCCCTATTGGTAGCATCTCTGCGCTATTTTTAATCGGCTATGGCAGCTTTAGATTTTTGGCAGAATACACGCGCGAACCTGATGCTTACTTAGGCTTATTACAATTGGGGTTGAGCATGGGGCAGTGGTTAAGTTTACCGATGATCTTGATTGGCATTTGGATGTTATTAAAATCAAAAAGTCATTATTTTGGCAAATAAATGTAGTGATGGGGAATTTACAACGCAGTCGAAAATCTAACATTTCGCGCTACAAATCATCACCCGAAAATCAAAATTTATTTAATTAATTCAACAAAATCAATGGTTTAATTTTCAACTTAACATGGCACATAGATTGCATATAGCTATTTACCACCTGTTGAGATATGAAAATGAAAAGCTTATTCGAAAGATTTTTTAAAAAAGAGCCGCAATTTAGTTACACCATTGCGGATTACCAGCCTGTTAAAACCAATCGACTAAGAACAGATGTAACTATTCTAGAGTATCAGACGACTGAATATCAATTTGATGCAGCCGCTGAAAAAGACGAAATGGATATTGATAAAATTTATCAAAACTCCTAAATAGCTTTTTTTGTTCTAATTAATTTGTGAGTTTTATTGTTTGTGAATCTTATTGTGTTGCCGTGATTGGTGCCTAGTCACATCTTTACTACGTAATTCTGCATGTTTGGTAGTTTGCCCATGGGTGCGGGCGCGCCAAAGTTTAAAAGAATTTAACTTCAAATTGGCTCGCATTATTTTAATCACGCCATCCTGATTAATTCCAAACTGTAGTTCAATCGCCTCAAATGGCGTTCGATCTTCCCAACCCATTTCTATAATTCTAGAAATATCCTCATCGTTAAAATCTTTATCTTTATGCTGATTTTTTAGCAGCATCGTTTAATACCCGTCCATTTACTTTCTTGCCATTGTTTAAAAAATGCTTCGCGGTTTAATGGTGGTTCATCGTGTTCATGTGCGTGCAGTTTTTGATGCTCTGCGAACCTCGCCAAATAACAATCGTAGGCATCATCACCCGAAAGCTGGCGAATAACCTGCCAAAAATGTTTTGTCTTTTTAATCATCATTTCCATCAAGCTCATTTTCGTTTTTGTTTCTATCCCTAAAACCTTCATTTCCAGCATCAAGCACTTTTTCTTCGGGAAATTTCCCAGCAGAGCTTGGTTTTGCCTTGTTGACTAAAATAACTATCAAAGCACCTAATAGTGGTACAAAAAATACCAATATAGCTTGAAGAATCTTTTGTTTATTATCACTTAATTCATCTTTAGTAATTAAGTGAAAGGCCATACAATCAGCCAATAGAATTAAACTTAAAACAAACCCAACTAGCATTAGTCTCTTACCCATGCGTCATTTAATTGCGTTTCAGTATGTGGTACTTCAGAACATGGCAATACAGGTTTACCTGATAAATGCCGCGCGCAAACCACTAGCATATCAACAATCACTATCCACAGCATTGCGACAAAGAACATGGTGAGATAAGCATCTAAGTGCTGATTAAAAATGAGCTGTGGCGCAACCGCCGCTTTATCAGCTGATAATAATCCATTGGCTAATTTGGCACTTAAATCGTTGGCTGCTGCAAAAAAACCAATTCTAATATCATCAGACATTATTTTCTGCCAAGCGGCTGTACTGGTAATTGCCACCAACCAAGCCAATGGCAATGCGGTTACCCAAACATATTTTAACTTGCCAGATTTCACTAAAATGCCCGTAGCCACGCACAATGCAATGGCAGCTAACATTTGATTGGCAATGCCAAACAATGGCCATAAAATATTCACGCCGCCGTTGGGGTCAATCAC
>JANMBK010000191.1:0-2022 GCA_031360365.1 Methylophilaceae bacterium | reverse complement strand
GCCATCACTGGCAAAGTTTTCTAGCTGCGTCATGCGCGCTAAGTCTGTGCTCAATAAATCTGGTAAATCTTCTGGTTTAATGCGGTATTTTCGCGCCGTGTTATGCACGGCTTGTATGCGATTCTCTACCTCATTTAATCGATTAGGATCTAGCTCTGCGCGTTGTAAATAACGGTTTAAACTACGCGATGCTTCCTCTAATTGGATAATTGCAGAATCCACCCCTTCCGCTGCTTCTTTAAGTTGCGCATCAAACTCAACTAAACCAATCAGCTTATTTTGCACTTGCGCCAGCATGCTTTCAACCGCAGGCTCATTGTCGCTTAACATGGCAATGCAAGCTTCTAGCCCAGCCAGTAATGATGCGCCGTTGGCAAGCTTATGATGCTCAGCTTGCAGTTCTTGCCATTCGCTAATATCAAAATTCAACTGCTTTAGCTCGCGCGTTTTATCACGTAATTCGGCCAACTCATCAGCATAAGCAGCCGCATTTTTCTCAATTTCCAACCGCTGACGGTGTAAATCTGACCAAGTTTTATATTGCTTAGCGGTTAGTTGCGCCAGATCAATATTGCCCGCAAATTCATCTAATATTTGGCGCTGAGTGGCGGTTTTTAAAAGTGAGTGATGCGCGTTTTGGCTATAAATATCTACCAACAATTCGCCCAGCTCTTTTAACTGGCCAATGGTGACTGCAACGCCATTAATAAAGCCACGACTGCGACCATCTGCATAAATAACACGCCTGAGAACCAATATCGATGAGCCTTCCAGAGCAACGTTTTCTAACCAATTTAATGCAGATTCGTTGCTCGAAAACGTGACGCTAATATCTGCGCGCTCGGCGCCTGCGCGAATCACTGCGCCATCGTTGCGTTCACCTAATGCCAGTGAAAGCGCATCAATAAGAATGGATTTACCTGCGCCCGTTTCGCCAGTGAGCGTGGTATAACCGCCCGAAAATTCTAAATCGAGCGCTTCAACAATAATAAAATCGCGGATGGATAATGCTTGTAACATGAATTAAATTAACCCCAATTGAGCTTATTGCGCAACATCTCAAAGTAGCAATAATCGCTGGGGTGCAGCAAGGACACTTCTTGCGTGGCGCGTTGCACCACAATTTTGTCACCCTGCTCTAGCGGCAACTGAAACTGACCATCGTAGCTCATATACGCCTCATCAATTTGTACTAGATTCACATCAATTTTGCTATTGGCATTGAGTGCGATTGGTCGATTACTCAGTGTATGCGGGCTAATTGGTACTAGTGCGATTGCGTCTAAATTAGGATGCAATATAGGCCCACCTGCCGACAAAGAATAGGCTGTGGTGCCAGTGGGTGTGGCTAGAATGAGGCCATCGCCACGTTGTTTATGCACAAATTTTCCATCCACCTCTACCTCAAGCTCTATCAAGCGTAAGTTGCTTTTAATGACCACATCATTTAACGCCAAGCCCGTATGCACTTGCTTGCCATTGCGGCAAATGCTGGCTTGCAGCAACATGCGCGATTCTGTTTGGTGTGCACCCGCTAAAATTTTATCAATCGCCAGCAGCATATCTTCTGCGCGCAAATCGGTTAAAAAACCAAAGCGTCCACGATTAATGCCTACCAGCGGAATATCGTCATCAATCAAGCTGCGTGCCACGCTGAGCATGGTGCCATCACCGCCCATCACTATAGCTAAATCTACTTTTTTGCCAATATCTTCTAAGCTGGCGGTGTTAAAACCAGTCAGTTCAGCATGTTGCGCGGTATTATTTTCTAGCCAAACATCAATATTTTTAGCGCGTAAATGACGTGCTAAATCAGCCAAATCGGTTTGCATTTGCTGCAACGCCGTCAGGTTCATGTATTTACCAATAATACCAATTGAGCTAAATGTAGACATAGCCGAATTAAATCATAAGAATGGACTATTATCAAAGCACTAAATCGGGCAAAATACGTTGTGTTATTGTAATTTCATCAATGCAAATTTTTTAAGATGAAGTACAAGGCGGACGGCGCGCAAGAAC
>JANMBK010000151.1:0-2065 GCA_031360365.1 Methylophilaceae bacterium | reverse complement strand
TTATCGCGATACGCACCAAAAATCGATAGAAAATGCGCGCGAGGCATATCGCAAACAGTTTGATATAGGCCAGCGCACGTTGCTAGATTTGCTAGATACAGAGAATGAGTATTTTCAAGCAAGGCGCGCCTTCACTAACACCGATTACGATATACAAACCGCATATGCACGGCTATATGCCACGCAGGGTGAATTGCTGAATAAAATTGGTAGTCAGCGTCAAGGCTTGCCAGAAATCAACCGCGAAGCCTACATGGACGCAGCAAATGTTTGCCAAGCGGTAGCGCCTGAGCAGCTTAATATTGATAAAGCGGCATTGTTAGCAGATGCAAAACCACTAACAGTGGGTGACAGAGCCTTGCCAAAACCAATTGTTAAAGCAGCAGGCACCTGCAGCGCAGATGTTGTGACAGCCCGCGTGAATGATTGGGCCAGCGCATGGCGTCATAAAGATTACGATAACTACATGAAGTTTTACGCAGATAATTTTACGCCTGAACCACCATTGACTAAAGATGAATGGCAAGCGCAACGCAAAAAACGTTTGGCAACTAATGGCAAAATTAATCTAGACATTAGTAACTTAACGGTGACTTGCGATGGTGATAAAGCCAAAGTTGAGTTTGACCAAGATTACAGTGTGACTACCTACAAATTGCAAAAAGCCAAAGATGATTTAGGTTGCCAAGTGTGTAATGCAAAACGCGTGGCGACGAAAGGTTTTGCCGATAAAGTACACAAAACCTTGGATTTTGAGAAAACTAATGCGGCAGGTGTAAGCCAATGGCAGATAGTACGCGAGTTCACTAATAACTAAGATAATGAATTAATTTGGTTAATAAAAAGCACATTGTTAGCTCAATGTGCTTTTTTTGTAGCGGTTAGTTTTATGAATATATTTACAATTTGGCTTGAGCTTTGCAGGGTTCGGGTAGGGTTTGCCAATTTAAAATCACATGGGCAGGCTTAAATGCTGGCAATGCCCAGTTTGAAAATTGCTGTCAACTCGCTAGCACTGGTTTAGGCTATGCACACCAGCAGTTTGATGCACGTTTAAGTTACGCCGGGCAAATTACAGGCAATCACGGCTTAGATGCAAACAATGAGGACAGTGAAGTTGAACACAGAAAACACCAATTGTGGCTGCAGGTCTCTACTAATTTTTAACCCGTGAGTTTTAATGTAATTTTTGCATGATTAAGTGTATTTTTTTGCGCACGAGTAATCAAACTGCCCGCAACAGTGTTAGAATACGCACCGTTGAAAGTCCTGCAGTAATCACTCAGCCCGGGTGGTGAAATTGGTAGACACAAGAGACTTAAAATCTCTCGACCTTACGGTCGTGCCGGTTCGATTCCGGCCCCGGGCACCAGTTAGTTTAAACTCCGAATTCTTCCTCGTAGCCAGCAAGCTTTTAAATGCATGCCCTGCTAGCCAATATCCATGGGGTCTACAGAGCGTTTATTTTCCTTCGTATAGTGTTACCCTTTGCAGGCAACACTTACTTCACGCCGCTGTATAGTGTAGTTCTCCAAATAATCTGCTGTGTAAAAACCATTTGGGCATATGGCACGCGCCTCTTGGCGACACTCGTTCCAAGTCAAAAAGCCACTGCATTTCAAATCTGTCCATTCATGTGCATCCACTTTAGCCAACTGCGTCTGGCTGGCACAACCAGAAGCTAAGCCCAGTAAACCAAATACCAATAAAATTTTCATGAATATTTCCTTAAGTCAAAAAGTAATATACGCAAACTAGCTTGTTTTAGTTTCAGTGAATGCCATTAAATCGTCAATAATTTGTTGCGAGTGTTTGGATGTGTCTACGCTTAAATAGGTTTTTTGTAGCAAGCCATTGGGGTCAATTAAAAACGTGTAGCGTTTAGCCAATTTAGTCACGCCTAAATTGATCAAAGCACCATATTTGCTAGCGACCAAGCCATCCACATCAGTCAACAGTGGAAACGGTAAGCCGTATTTTTTTGCAAAATCTGCATGACTTTTGCCATCATCAATACTTACGCCAATTACCTTTGCGTTTAGTTTCTCTAGCTTGTGTAAATCAT